>JASHTN010000219.1 GCA_030040525.1 Gammaproteobacteria bacterium
TCGGTGATCCTGGCGGCGATCATGCTGAAAATGGGCGGCTACGGCTTCCTGCGCTTCAGTCTGCCGATCGCCCCCGATGCGAGCCGCGAGCTCGACCTGCTGGTGATCGCGCTGTCGCTGATCGCGGTGATCTATATCGGCTTCGTGGCGCTGGTGCAGGCCGACATGAAGAAGCTGATCGCCTATTCCTCGATCGCCCACATGGGCTTCGTCACCCTCGGGGCCTTCGTCCTCTACCAGATCGTGCGCAGCACCGGCAGCGTGACCGGCGCCGGCATGGGGCTCGACGGCGCGATGGTGCAGATGGTGTCGCACGGGCTGATCTCCGGAGCGCTGTTCCTGTGCGTGGGGGTCCTCTATGACCGCGTGCACAGCCGCCAGATCGCCGATTACGGCGGCGTGGTCAACACCATGCCGGTGTTCGCGACCTTCATGGTGTTGTTTGCGCTCGCCAACACCGGTCTGCCCGGC
The DNA here is from genome assembly GCA_030040525.1 of Gammaproteobacteria bacterium. Classification (GTDB taxonomy): domain Bacteria; phylum Pseudomonadota; class Gammaproteobacteria; order Steroidobacterales; family Steroidobacteraceae; genus 13-2-20CM-66-19. The sequence goes on from JASHTN010000219.1 coordinate 472, forward strand.
ACCTCGGGATTCGTCGGCGAGTTCCTGGTGATCATCGCGAGCTTCCGCGCGAGCTTCTGGTACGCGGCACTCGCCGCCGTAACGCTGATCCTCGGCGCGTCCTACACGCTGTGGCTGGTGAAGCGCGTGGTGTTCGGCCCGGTCACGAGCCCGCGCGTCGCGGCGCTCGAGGACCTCAATCCGCGCGAGTTCATCGTGCTCGGGGCGCTCGCGCTCGCGGTGCTGATCGTCGGGGTCTGGCCGGCACCGCTGCTCAGGATCATGCAGCCGACCATCCATCACCTGGTCAGCCAGGCGGTGGCCACCAAACTGTGATCATCACCCGATCTCAATGCCGTCCATGCCTGCCGCGCCACTGACCTCGACCAGCCTCGTGCCCGCGGTGCCGGAGATCTGGGTGGTGTGCGCCATCTGCGTGATCCTGCTCGTCGATGTGTTCCTCGGGGAGCGGCGCCGCGGGCTCACCCCTACGCTCACGCTGCTCGCGCTCGCGGCGGCCGCGGCGCTCACGCTCGGCTATGCCCGCGTGCCGCAGCGCACGCTGCTGCTGCACGGCATGTACGTGGCGGATGAGCTCGCACTGGTGCTGAAGCTCGCCGCCTTCCTGGTGGTCGCGGTGGCGCTGCTGTATTCGCGCGCTTACCTCGAGACGCGCCGCATCCTGCGCGGGGAGTACTACGTGCTCTCGCTGACCGCGCTGCTCGGCATCCTGGTGCTGGCCTCGGCCGCGAGCCTGCTGACGGTGTATCTGGGAGTGGAGCTGCTGGCGTTGTCGGTGTACGCCATGGTGGCGTTCGACCGGGACTCGGGAATCGCGGCCGAGTCGGCCATGAAGTACTTCGTGCTCGGGGCGATCGCCTCCGGCGCGCTGCTCTACGGCATGTCGCTGATCTACGGCCTGACCGGCACGCTCGACCTGGCGCAGATCGCAGCGAAGCTGCAGCGCCCGGTGCACCCCGGCGCGATCCTCGGCCTCACGTTCATCGTGGTCGCGGTGGCCTTCAAGCTCGGCGCGGTGCCGTTTCACATGTGGCTGCCGGATGTCTACGAGGGGGCACCGACCAGCGTGACGCTATTCATCGGCACCGCTCCGAAGATCGGCTATTTCGCCCTTGCCCTGCGCTTGCTGGCACAGGGGCTGCCCGGCACCGCCGCCGAATGGACCGAGATGCTCGCGGCGCTCGCGGTGCTGACGCTCATCGTCGGCAACGTGGTGGCGATCCGCCAGAGCAACCTGAAGCGCATGCTGGCGTATTCGACCATCGCCAACGTCGGCTTCATCGTGCTCGGGTTCGTCGCCGGCACCCCGGACGGTTACGCGGCGGCGCTCTACTACACGCTGGTGTATGTGCTCATGGCGCTCGGCTCCTTCGGCGTCATCCTGCTCGCGAGCCGCGCCGGCTTCGAGGCCGACCGGCTCGACGACTACAAGGGGCTGCAGCAGCGCGACCCGCTGCTCGCCGCCTCGATGCTGGTGCTCATGTTCTCGACGGCGGGGGTACCGCCGTTCGTCGGCTTCTGGCCGAAGCTGCGCATCTTCCAGGTGCTGTGGGAGACCGGCCACCTCTGGCTGGTGGTGATCGCGGCGGCGATGTCGGTGGTCGGCGCCTTCTATTACCTGCGGGTCGTCTGGCTGGTGTATTTCGATGCGCCGGCGGGCGATCTGCCGCAGCCCGCGCCGCTCGTCGGCGCGCGCTTCGTGCTCGCCTGCAACGTGGCCGCCGTGCTGGTGCTCGGCGTGCTGCCGGGACCGCTGCTCGATCTGTGCGCGCGGCTGATCCAGTGAGCGCGCTTGAGGAGAACGTCGCGTGAGGTACCTGCATCCGCTTGCCGCCTGGCTGCTGTGTCTCGCGCCGCCCGCCGTCGCGCAGGCCGCCGCCGCTGCCCACTACCGCCTCGTGAGGCAGGTACCGCTGCCGGGCGATGAGGGCTGGGACTACCTCACGTTCGAGCAGGGCGCGCACCGGCTGTTCATTGCGCACGGCTCGCGCGTGCTGGTGGTCGACACCGACAGGCTCACCGTGGCGGGCGAGATCGGCGATACGCCCGTGCCGCATGGCATCGCGCTCGCCCCGGACCTCGGCCGCGGCTACATCAGCGCCGGCCGCGCCAACGCCATCGTGGTGTTCGACCTGAAGACACTGGCGCGGCTGAAGGAGATCAAGACCACCGGCGAGGGCCCCGACGCCATCCTCTACGACCCCGCGACACATCGCGTCTTCTCCTTCAACGGCCGCGCGGGCAACGCGACCGCCGTTGACGCCACGACCGATACGGTGGTCGGCACGATCCCGCTCCCGGGCAGGCCGGAGTCCGCCGCCGCCGACGGCAAGGGCCGCGTCTACGTCAATCTCGAGGACAAGAACAGCCTCGCCGTCATCGACCCGCAGAAGCTCGCCGTGACCGCAGTCTTCCCGATCGCCGGCTGCGAGGAGCCTGCGGGCCTGGCGCTGGATGCAGCGCGCGAGCGGCTCTTTCCCGGCTGCCACAATCAGGTGATGGCGGTGGTCGACGGCCGATCGGGGCGCGTCCTCAGCACCGCGCCGATCGGCGCCGGAGTCGATGCCGGGGCCTACGACCCGGGCACGGGGCTCGCCTTCGCCTCCTGCGGCGGCGACGCCGGCTCGCTGGTCATCGTGCGGCCGGGCCGTGCGGGCCTCGCGCAGGTGGAGGAGTCGCTGACGACACAGCGCGGGGCGCGCACCATGGCGCTCGACCTGAGCACACACCGCGTATTCCTGGTGACGGCGGACTTCGCGCCGACGCCGCCGCCGACGGAGGAGCATCCGCATCCACGGCCGGTCATGATGCCCGGCACGTTCCGGCTGCTGGTACTCGAGCTCGCACACAGCTGAGGTTCATTTATGAGTAAACGCATTGCGGCCGACAGGGCCGCGGTTCCGGCTCTTGCGGCCGCTCTGGCGGTCGGCGCCGTGGCGCCCGCGACGGCGATGACCGATCAGGCGGCCGATGCGCTCGCCCACGACATCCTCAAGCAGCTGGTCGAGATCAACACCACCGACTCGGTCGGCAACGTCACCACGGCCGCCGAGGCCATGGCGAGGCGCTTCCACGACGCGGGCTTCCCAGCGGCGGATGTCGTGGTGATCGGACCCGACAACCCGCGCAAGAAGAACGTGGTGGTGCGCCTGCACGGCAGCGGGCAACGCAAGCCGATCCTGATGATCGGACACCTCGACGTCGTCGAGGCACGACGCGAGGACTGGACCACCGACCCGTTCAAGCTGGTGGAGAAGGACGGCTACTTCTACGGCCGCGGCAGCCTCGACATGAAGGACGGTGACGCCATCATGGCGACCACGCTGCTGCGCATGAAGCAGCAGGGCTTCAGGCCCGACCGCGACCTGATACTGGCGCTCACGGCGGACGAGGAGGGCGGGTGCTGCAACGGCGTCCACTGGTTGATCGAGAATCATCGCGAGCTGGTCAACGCCGAGTTCGTGCTGAACCACGACGGCTTCTCGATCACCTCCGACCATGGCGTGCCGCGCGCTTTCGAGCTCGGGGCGACCGAGAAGGTGTATGCGGACTTCCAGCTCGGCACCACCAACCCCGGCGGCCACAGCTCGCTGCCGCGGCCCGACAACGCGATCTACGAGCTGGCGCACGGCCTCGACCGGATCGAGAAGTACCAGTTTCCCTTCGAGCTCAACAGCGTGACGCGGGCCTATTTCGAGCGCATGGCGCAGCTCTCGAGCGGCGAGCGTGCGGCGGACATGCGCGCGATACTCAGCACTCCGCCCGACCCCGCGGCGATCGCCCGGCTGTCGCGCGACCCGACGCAGGGCTCGCTCATGCACACCACCTGCGTGGCGACGCGCCTTGCGGGCGGACATGCGAACAACGCGCTGCCGCAGCGTGCCGAGGCCGTGATCAACTGCCGCATCCTGCCCGGGCACTCGCAGGAGGAAGTGCGCCAGGAGCTGATCGGGATACTCGACGACCCGAAGATCACGGTGCGCTACATCGCCGACGACGGCACGGTGCACGACAAGGCCTCGGACCGCCGTGGCTACCCGCCACCGCCGCTCGTGCCGGAGGTGCGCCAGCCGCTCGAGGCGGTCGTCGCGGGCATGTGGCCGGGGCTGAAGGTCGTCCCCGCCATGGATGCCGGCGCCTCCGACTCCATCTACACCGAAGCGGTCGGTCTGCCGTCGTACGGCGTATCGGGTATCGCCATCGACGCGGACCGGATCCGCATGCACGGGCGTGACGAGTGCGTCCCGATCGCTTCCTTCTACGAGGGCAATGAGTTTTTCTATCGCTACCTGAAAGCCATCACGAGCCCGTGACGCGCCGCTGCCGAGACGTGTCCGTGGTGCGAGGCGCGAGTCTCTGCCGGCCCGGCCGGTCCGCTCACGACATGCGTCGCGAGACGGCGATCACGCCGATCAGCACGACCGCGATGTTGAGTATCCACCACGCCAGCTGCTTGTGTGACCTGAGCAGGCCCGCCGCGCTCGCTGCGGCGTTGCCGCCGGCCGGGGCGGCGGCGCCGGGCAGGCTCGCAATAAGCAGCTCGCGCACTCCGTCGTGTGTCACCGTGAGGTCGAGTGTCCCGTCGGGGCCGCGCGCAGCCGTGCCGAGCGGGGCGCTCCAGGTGCCATCCGGCCGTGGCGTTACCGGCAGTGGGCGACCGTCGAGTGTGACCTGAAGCGCCGTGACTGCCGCGGGTACCTGGCTGGGGGTGCGCTGCACGCGCAGGATGAGCGTGCCGGCGCCGATCGCCGCGTCGACCGTCACCAGGGTCGAGTGGGCGAGGGGGGTGAACACCGGCGCCACAGCGCCCGGTGGCGGCGGAGCCGGCGCCGCTGCGGCCGTCGCGCACAGTGCCAGGGCCGCAAGCCTTGCGAGCCAGTTCCTCACGGCGATCACGTCAACGGCCTCCGGATCCGCGGCCTCGCGCGCTGAGTGCCAGCGGTTATAGTAACCGCCGTGAATTGATGCGAGGAGAGGCGCGATGAGCAGCGGGGCGGGGCGCAGCGCCGGGGCGCCGGCTGACGGCGGGGCGCGCTATCAGAGCGGCTTCAACAACCAGTTCGCCACCGAGGCGCTCCCGGGTGCGCTGCCCGAGGGACGCAACTCCCCGCAGCAGCCGCCCTACGGGCTCTACGCCGAGCAGTACTCGGGCACGGCATTCACCGCGCCGCGTGCCAGCAACCGGCGCAGCTGGCTGTACCGCATCCGCCCGGCGGCGGTGCACGGGCGCTTCGCCCCGCTCGACTTAGGTAGCATCACCGGGCGCTTCGATGAGCTGCCGGTGCCACCGGACCAGCTGCGCTGGGATCCGCTGCCGCTGCCCGAGGCGCCGACCGACTTCGTCGCCGGGCTCGTCACCGCCGGCGGCAACGGCTCGCCCGACCTGCAGGCCGGCTGCGGCATTCACTGGTACGTGGCCAACCGCTCCATGCAGGAGCGCTTCTTCTACGATGCCGACGGGGAGCTGCTCATCGTGCCGCAGCTCGGTGCGCTGCGCATCGCGACCGAGCTCGGGCTGCTCGAGGTCGAGCCGCTGGAGATCGCAGTCATACCGCGCGGCCTGCGCTTCCGCGTCGAGCTCGCAGGCAGCGCCGCGCGCGGTTACGTCTGCGAGAACTTCGGCGCGCCGCTCAGGCTCCCCGACCTCGGGCCGATCGGCGCCAACGGCCTCGCCAACCCGCGCGACTTCCAGACGCCGGTCGCCTGGTACGAGGATCGCGAGGGGGATTTCGAGCTGGTCGCCAAGTTTGCCGGCAGCCTCTGGACGGCACGCATCGGGCACTCGCCGCTCGATGTCGTCGCCTGGCACGGCAATAACGCGCCCTACAAGTACGATCTGCGCCGCTTCAACACGCTCGGCTCGGTGAGCTACGACCATCCGGATCCGTCGATTTTCCTGGTGCTGCAGTCGAGCAGCGACACCCCGGGCGTCGACTGGCTCGACTTCGTCGTCTTTCCGCCGCGCTGGCTGGCGATGCAGGACACGTTCCGCCCGCCCTGGTTCCATCGCAACGTTGCGAGCGAGTTCATGGGGCTGATCCATGGCGTCTACGACGCCAAGGCCGAAGGCTTCGCCCCGGGCGGCGCCTCGCTCCACAACTGCATGAGCGGCCACGGCCCGGACGCCGCCACCTGGGCGCGGGCGACGCGTGCCGATACCTCCAAGCCGGTCCGCGTCACCGACACCATGGCGTTCATGTTCGAGACCCGCAGCCTCATCCGTCTGACGCGTTTCGCGCTCCATTCGTCACAATTGCAGCCCGACTACCAGCGCGTATGGCAGGATCTGCCGAAGAATTTCGCGCCTGACCTGCGGCCGGATGCGCCGCATCGTCCCGGCGCACGCAAGGGGTGACTGCTTGGCCGTGCTCAATGCAACGCACGACCCGGGCCTGCGCAGCTGGGTGAGCACCGCCAACCTGCCGGATGCCGATTTCCCCATCCAGAACCTGCCGTTCGCGGTATTCCGCCGCACCGGCAGCGGCGAGAGCTTCCGCGGTGGCGTCGCGATCGGCGATTGCGTTCTCGACCTCGGAGCGCTGCACGGGCTCGACCCCTTCCGGGGTAGCGCCGCACCGGCGCTCGGCGCGTGCGCAGCGCCGCGGCTGAATGCGTTCATGGCCTTGGGTGAAGAGGCGGCCGGGGCGCTGCGCGCGGCGCTGTCGCAGGCGCTGCGGGCGGACTCACCGGACGCGCAGCACCTGCGCTCACTGCTCGTGCCGCAGCACGCGGTCGAATACCGCGTTGCAGCCGACGTCGGCGATTACACCGACTTCTACACCTCGATCCACCACGCGCTCGCCGTAGGCCGGCTGTTTCGTCCCGACAACCCGCTGCTGCCCAACTACAAGTGGGTGCCGATCGCCTACCACGGGCGCGCCTCCTCGATCCGCCCTTCCGGGCAGGAGTTCGCGCGCCCGGTGGGCCAGGTGTTCCCGCCGGCCGCCACGGCGCCGCAGCTCGCCGCCACGCGGCGCCTCGACTATGAGCTCGAGGTCGGCGTGTTCATCGGCCGCGGCACCGAGCTCGGCACACGCGTGCCGCTCGCTGCGGCCGAGAGCCACGTGTTTGGGCTGTGCCTGCTCAACGACTGGTCGGCCCGCGACGTGCAGTCGTGGGAGTACCAGCCGCTCGGGCCGTTTCTCTCCAAGAACTTCGCCACCACGGTCTCGCCCTGGGTGGTGACGCTCGAGGCACTGGCGCCGTTTCGCGCGCCCTGGTCGCGACCGGCCGGCGAGCCGGCGCCGCTGCCGTACCTGGACGATGCGGCGCTGCGCGCCGGCGGGGCCATCGATCTCAATCTCGAGGTCTGGCTGGACACCGCCCGCATGCGCGCGGCCGGCGTGCCGCCCGCGCGTATGTCGCACTCCAACTTCCGCGATTCGTGGTGGAGCGTGGCGCAGATGGTCGCGCACCATACGCTCGGCGGCTGCAACCTGCGCGCCGGCGATCTCTTCGGCAGCGGCACGCAGTCCGGACCCGCGGCGGACCAGGCCGGGTCGCTGCTGGAGCTGAGCGCCGGCGGCCAGCGTCCCGTGAGGCTGCCGGGCGGCGAGCAGCGCACTTTCCTCGAGGACGGCGACCGCGTGAGGCTGCGCGGCTGGTGCGAGCGGCCGGGCTACGTGCGCATCGGGCTCGGCGAGTGCGTGGCGACGGTGCTGCCGGCGAGCGCACTGCCGGATGCCGCGACGTGAAGAGCTATCGCTTCTACGATCTGATCCTCGGCGCGTACGTGTGTGTGCTGCTGTGCGCGAATCTCATCGGGCCGGCGAAGGTCTCGACCGTGCACGTGCCGCTGCTCGGCGCCGTGACCTTCATGGCGGGTGTGCTGTTCTTCCCGATCTCCTACATATTCGGCGACATCCTCACCGAGGTGTATGGCTATGCGCGCGACCGGCGCGTGGTGTGGAGCGGCTTCGCCGCGCTGGTGTTCGCCGCGTTCATGGCCTGGGTGATCGTGCGGCTGCCGCCGGCGGAGTTCTGGCGCGCCAACCAGCCGGCGGTCGAGGCGATCTTCGGCAACACCCCGCGCATCGTCTGCGCCTCGATCCTTGCCTTCTGGTGCGGATCGTTCGTCAACAGCTACGTGATGGCGAAGATGAAAGTGCTCACCCGCGGACGCTGGCTGTGGAGCCGCATCGTCGGCTCGACGCTCTGCGGCGAGCTGGTCGACTCGGGGCTGTTCTACACGCTGGCGTTCGCGGGCCTGTGGGCGCGGCGCGATCTCGCGACGGTCGCGACCACGCAGTACGTGCTGAAATCGGCCTGGGAGATCGTCATGACGCCGGTGACCTACCGGATCGTCGGCTTCCTGAAGCGCGCCGAGCAGGAGGACTACTACGACCGCGGTACCAACTTCACGCCGTTCTCGCTGCGGGTGTGAGCGGCGTGCGCAGCCGCCGGCCGGCTCCACCGGCGGGGCGGGTGCCCCGCCGGCGGCAGGCGCGGCAGGCCGCGTCCGCCCGCAGAGTTACTTGCCGATCTGCTGGCTGACCTGGTTCTCCTGCTGGTTGAGCGCGCGCTGCTCGGTCTTGGTGATGTGGCCGTTGTTGGTGCTGGCCATGGTGCGCTCTTCCTGGCGGATGCTGTGGTCTTCCTTGTGCAGCTGCCCGGCCTGCGCCTTGCTGATCTGGCCGGACTTCACCTCGTTGTGAATGCGCCGGTTCTGGTTGTTGAGGCGCTTGTTGACCTCGGTGCGGCGCGGATGGTCCTTCTGCCACTGGGTCTCGTCGGCCATGACAGGGGTGACGAGTCCGCCGAGGCAGACGGCGGCGACAGCCGCTGTCAGGGCGGTACGGATGATTTTCGACATGCTGGATCCTCCTGAGAGCCTAAGGTTCGTGCCAATTGAGCCGGAAGTCCGGCGTACCCGGCGTTAACAACGTCGCAGCTTGAGGCACGGTGCACGTTTGTTACGAAAAGTTAACCGCTGCAGGAGTGTGAGTTGGATCACAGATGCGCCACCGCGGGACGCGCTGCTGACGGCAGTGTGCGTGCTCGCCTGCGGCTGGGCGGCGGCCGGCGCGGCGCGCGCCGACAGCTCGACGGGCGTCGCGCAGCAATCGCTCGACGATGCTTGGTGGACCGGGTCGCTGCTGGCGCCGAACGCGGCCACCGCGCCGCATGGCCACACGCTCGTCGAGCCCTACATTTACGATGAGATCACCAACTCGAGCTTTGACAGCCACGGCAGCCGTCACGCGCTCGACGGCGGTCACGAGCTCGGCTCGCTCACTTACATCATCTACGCGCTCACCGACCGGCTCGCGCTCGGCCTGCTGCCGCGTTTCGCCTACGACGAGCCGGCCGGCGCCCCCAACAGCTCCGCGCCCGGCGTGGGCGACACGACTTTGCAGCTGCAGTACGGCTTGACGCGCTACACGCCCGGCTCATGGGTGCCGGCAACCTCGGTGGTACTGGCCGAGACTTTTCCGACCGGGCGCTACGACCGGCTGAGCCGCCCGAGCGACGGGCTGGGCGCGGGCGCCTATACGACGGCGCTCGCGCTGTACTCGCAGGACTATCTGTGGCTGCCGAACGGGCGGATCATGCGCGTGCGTTTCGACGTCACCTATGCCTGGTCCGCCGCGGTCCCCCTGGAGGATGTCAGCGTGTACGGCACGGGCGCCGGATTTCGCGGCCGCGCATGCCCCGGCCAGTCCTTCACGGCGATCGCCGCCGGCGAGTACAGCCTGACGCGCAACTGGGTGCTCGCCATGGACCTCGTGTATGAGCACAACGACAGCACCCTCCTCAAGGGCATCGAGCCGACCACCCCCGGGGGCTCGGCCTTCGAGAGCCTGCTCGCCGAGAGCGGGGCATCCGAGTCGCAGGGCGTGGCACCGGCGATCGAGTACAATTTCACGAGCACCGTGGGCGTCATCGCGGGCGTCCGGATCCTCGAATCCGGCCGCAATACCACCGGCAGCCTGACGCCCGTGGCGGCGGTGAACATGGTCTTCTGAGGGCGCCGGGCACTTGATATTCCGCCGATTGACCTTAACGTCATGAGCGCGGATCAGGAGCGTCGGCGCGGGGCAATATGAACGGTTTCTGAAGATTTCATGCGCGCTTTTAAGCCTTTCTTCAGATACTCCTCGAGCAGATTCGCGGGAACGGTCAACGACGCCCCAGGCCGCTGCGTTTTAATGTATGTCAACTTGAACGAGGCCGGTCAGCGCGAGTCTAATCTGTCGTGGAACCTCGCATCTGACGGGCCTCGACGGGTTCAGGATTTGGACGAGGTGACGAGCGTGAACAGAGCAAACGCACGAGTGCTGATCCGAACGCTGGCAGCGATGCTGCTCGGCGTCGTGGTGGCGGTTGCGCCGGTGCTGAGCTACGCGCAGCACAGCGGCGGCGGCGGTCACAGCGGTGGCGGCGGCCATTTCGCTGGCGGTGGCCATTTTGCGGGTGGCGGCCACTTTGGCGGTGGTGCCCACTTTGCCGGCGGCGCCCACTTTGCCGGCGGCACCCGCTTTGCCGGCGGCGCGCATTTCGCTCCCGCCTATCACGGCGGCTTCGCCCGCCCGGGCTTCGGCGGCTATCGCGGCGGATTTGGCTATCCGGGTCGGTACTGGGGCGGAGGCTGGTGGCACGGCGGCTGGTGGCCCGGCGTGTGGTTCAACCCCGGCTGGGCGTGGTTCCTGCCCATTCTGCCGTTCGGTTATGTGACCTACTGGTGGGGCGGCGTGCCGTACTACTACTGGAATGACCTCTATTACACCTATAGTCCGGCGGACAATGGTTACGTGGTGACTGAGCCCCCGCCGGTCTCAGGAGCGGACACCGGCACGGCGCCGCCCGCCGACGAGAGCGGAACGTACGACAACGGGCAGTACGGGACTGCCCCGCCCGCGGCGGCGGCACAGGCTGCGCCCGGGACGGGTGCACCGGACATTTATCTCTATCCGCGCAATCACCAGACCGATCAGCAGACGGCAAGCGATCGCTACGAGTGCCATAACTGGGCCGTCGGTCAGACGGGCTACGACCCGACGCGCTCTCAGTCCGGCGGCAGCTCGGATGAGTACCGGCGCGCCATGATCGCGTGCCTCGACGCGCGCGGTTACAGCGCCCGCTGAGAAGACTCCCGGCCGGTTGGCCGGGCGTTCCTTGGGGAGCACCCGGACAGCGTACACTGCCCCTGGCGCGCGCCGCGCGGAGCCAGGCATGGCGGTGTCCAATACGGTGTTTCTGTTCGATGTAGATAACACGCTGCTCGACAATGACGTCGTTCAGGCGGACCTGAGTGCGCACCTGGAGCGCGAGTTCGGCAGTGACAGCCGCGACCGCTACTGGGCGATCTTCGAGGAATTGCGCGCCGAGCTCGGCTACGCCGACTACCTCGGCGCGCTGCAGCGCTACCGCCTCGAGAACCTCGACGAGCCGCACGTCATGCGCATCTCCGCGTTCCTCGTCGACTATCCGTTCGCGCAGCGCCTGTACCCGGGGGCGCTCGCCGCGCTCGCCCGCTGCGAGCGTCTCGGACGAACGGTCATCCTGTCCGACGGCGACGTCGTGTTCCAGCCGCGCAAGGTGCAGCGCTCGGGGCTGTGGGAGGCGGTGAACGGTCGTGTGCTCATCTACCTGCACAAGGAGCACATGTTGCCGGCCATCGAGAAACGCTACCCGGCAGGGCAGTATGTGATGGTGGACGACAAGCTGCGCATACTCACGGCGATGAAGAGCGTATGGGGCCCAAGGCTCACGACGGTGTTCGTGCGCCAGGGGCACTACGCGCACGACCGGGAGGCGCTGGCCGGGTTCCCGCCCGCGGATCTGGCTCTCGGCAAGATTGGCGAGCTGGCTTCGTGCGAGCTGCCCCCAGCGGAGGTGTGACCATGACTGCAGAGCGACCCTGGCTGACGGCGCTGCGAGCGGCCAGTGCCGCGCTGCAGGGTGTACTCGGTGCGCTGCTCGAGGCGGAGCGCAGGCTCGCGCCGCCGGCCACGCCGCTCGAGCGGCTGCAGCAGATCAGGAGCGACCCGGCGTGGGCCTGGCTGCAGCCGCTCTACGGTCTGATCGCCGACGTCGATCATGCGCTCGCGTACGCGCACGATCTGCCGGAGAGCGAGAGTGCCGCGATCGGTGCGCATGCGCGCGAGCTGCTCTCCGGGGGCGGCGGCAGCGCGGAGCGGGATTTCCTCGCGCATTACCGGCCGCTGCTGCAGACCGACCCCGTGCTCGCCATGGCGCACGCCGCGGCGCTCAGGGCGCTGCAGGCGCTGCCGCCGGAGCCGGAGAACCAGGCCGAGCGACTGCACGCGCGCCACCAGTGGAATGAGCGCCGGCGCTTCCTGCGGATGGGGCCGCGGCGCCAGGGGGCCTCCTGAGCAGCCCTGCTGCGGACGCCGCTCAGCGCGAGCGCAGCTCGATCGCCATCTCCTGCGTGCGGTAATCGAGGATCAGCGCCTGGAACGAGCCGAGCAGATCCATGCCGAGCACCATCGTCGGCTTGTCGGTCATCTGCCAGCGCTGGAACAGGTACATGTCGCCGAAGACGATGTGCAGCCCGTCGATGGTGAGGGTGCCCATCTGGACGGGCGGCGCAGGCACGTTGTCGCCGCTTTCCACCGCGAGCGTCACGCCGATGATCTCGGCGCGCTTGGCGTCGCTCGGCCGTCTGCGCATCAGCGCTTCGAGCAGCGCCATATTTCCGACCGATCCCTGTGAGCCGGTGTCGACGATGGCGCGCGTATGGACCCCGCCCACCCTGATGTCCGCCACCAGCAGCCCGCCCTCGATCAGCTTCAGGGGAATCTTTTCGAAGCCGAACGGCACACGGTCCATACGCGAGCGGGCGATCGTCAGCGTGTCGCGGCCAAAGTCGGCATAGATGCGCTTGTCGGCGAGCGTCTCGTAGCCGAGCACCCCCTCGGCGCCGCCGAACACGTCGGCGACAATGGGCAGTGTGTAGGGCGAGATGTCGATGTCGCCCACCTGCATGCGCTCGACCGTGATGGTGGGCACGACCGCCGAGCCGGTAAAGCCCGTGATCCTGGTCAGCGTCATCGCGCCCGGATCTGTGGCACCCAGGGCCTGAGCAACGCGTTCGATGATTGCTGAGTGGCTGGCGCCGGTGTCGAGCACGAGGCGGAACGGGCCCTTGCCGTCGATCAGGACCGGCGCCCAGATCCGGCCGATGCGGTCGCGGCTCGTCGGCGCGACGAAGCGCGGCTCGGTGGTCTGGACGACCACCTGGGGAATCTGGCCGGTGGGGGACTGGGTCCCCGGCTCGGAAGACCGCGCGGTGCTGTCGGCCGGCGCCATGCCGGTGGCCGGCACCATGGCAGCGCCCGGCACCGGCGCTGTAGCGCTGGGAGACTGAGCCAAGGCGCCGGAGGCGAGCGCTGCGAGGACCGTTCCCAACAGCCAGACTGACGGGCGCTTGCAGCGAGCACGCATCACGTACCCCAGTAGAGCACGGCCCCGGACGCGCGACCAGTTATTGTGACGAACTCTGTCGCAACCGGGGCGCAGTTCACAGTATTTGAAGCTTTGCGGCGCCCCGGAGTTCCGTAGGGGCGCCGCCGGCCGCAATTCATCGACTTATCATATGATAGGTCGATTGTGCGATCCCTGACCCACCTCAAGCGCCTCGAGTCCGAGAGCATCCATATCTTCCGCGAGGTCATCGCCGAGTGCGCCAAGCCGGTGATGCTCTACTCCATCGGCAAGGACAGCGCGGTCATGCTGCACGTGGCCCTCAAGGCGTTCCACCCCGCACCGCTGCCGTTCCCGCTCCTGCACGTCGACACGACCTGGAAATTCCGGGCGATGTACGAGTTCCGCGACGCCACCGCGAAGCGTCCGGGGGTGGAGATGATCGTGTATATCAACCAGGAGGGCCTGCGGCAGGGGATCAACCCGTTCACCCACGGCTCGCAGGTGCACACCGACGTCATGAAGACCCAGGCGCTGCGCCAGGCGCTCGACAAGTACGGCTTCGACGCGGCGTTTGGCGGGGCGCGCCGCGACGAGGAGAAGAGCCGCGCCAAGGAGCGCGTGTTCTCCTTCCGCTCCGCGCAGCACCACTGGGACCCGCGGCGGCAGCGCCCGGAGCTCTGGGCGCTCTACAACACGCGCAAGCACCCTGGTGAGAGCCTGCGGGTCTTCCCACTGTCGAACTGGACCGAGCTCGACGTCTGGCAGTACATCTGGCAGGAGAGCATTCCGATCCCGTCGCTGTACCTCGCCGCGGTCCGCCCGGTGGTCGAGCGCGACGGCACGCTCATCATGGTCGACGACGAGCGCATGCCGCTCGGGCCGGGCGAGCGGCCGATGCTGAAGAAGGTGCGCTTCCGCACGCTTGGCTGCTACCCGCTGACCGGCGCGATCGAGAGCGACGCCGACACACTGCCTGCGGTCATCGAGGAGATGCTGCAGACGCGCACCTCCGAGCGCTCCGGAAGGGTCATCGATCACGACGCGACCGCCTCGATGGAGCTGAAGAAGCGCGAGGGCTACTTCTGATGCGCGGCGGAGCGCAACCGGCACCGGGGGACATCGCTGCTTACCTGCGGGCCCAGGAGCACAAGAGCCTGCTGCGCTTCATCACCTGCGGCTCGGTCGACGACGGCAAGTCGACGCTCATCGGGCGGCTGCTGTACGAGTCGAAGCTGATCTTCGACGACCAGCTGGCGGCGCTCGCCCAGGACTCGAGGCGTGTGGGAACGCGCGGCGGGGAGCTGGATTTCGCGCTGCTGGTCGACGGGCTCGCCGCCGAGCGCGAGCAGGGCATCACCATCGACGTCGCCTACCGCTACTTCTCCACCGACAAGCGCAAGTTCATCGTCGCCGATACTCCCGGACACGAGCAGTACACGCGCAACATGGTGACCGGCGCCTCGACTGCGGACCTGGCGGTGATTCTGATCGACGCGCGCAAGGGGGTGCTCACGCAGACACGGCGCCACAGCTTCCTGGTGCGCCTGCTCGGCATTCCACGCGTGGTGCTCGCGGTCAACAAGATGGATCTGGTGGACTACGCGCGCGCCACCTTCGAGCGGATCCTGGCCGACTACCGGGAGTTCGCCGCGCGCATCGGACTCACGGATATCGCCGCGATCCCGCTGTCGGCGGTGTACGGCGACAACGTGCTCGAGCATGGCGGCAACATGCCATGGTACACGGGGCCGACGCTGCTCGAGCATCTCGAGCACGTGCCCGTGCCGGACGAGCTCCCCGGCCGTCCGTTCCGCATGCCGGTGCAATGGGTGAACCGGCCGAACTCGAGCTTCCGCGGCTTCTGCGGTCAGGTCGCCAGCGGCCGCGTGCGTCCGGGCGAGCGCGTGCGCGTGCTGCCCTCGGGCCGCGAGAGCGAGCTGGCGCGCATCGTGACGGCGGACGGGGAGCTGCCCGAGGCGGTCGCCGGGCAATCGGTGACGCTGCTGCTCGCTGCCGAGATCGATGTGAGCCGCGGGGACGTGATCGCCGCGGGCGATGCCCCGCCGCAGGTCGCGAGCCAGTTCGAGGCGACCCTGGTGTGGCTGCACGAGGAGCCGCTGCTGCAGGGACGCGCCTATCTCATGAAGGCAGGCCCGCGCACGGTCTCGGCGACCGTCATGCCGATCAAGTACCGCATCAACGTCAATACGCTCGAGCACGCCGCCGCCGAGCGGCTCGAGCTCAACGACATCGGCGTGTGCGAGCTGGAGCTCGACCAGCCGATCGCCTTCGAGCCGTACGCCGAGAGCCGCGCCCTCGGCGCCTTCATCCTCATCGATCGCGTGAGCAACGCCACGGTGGGGGCCGGCCTGATTCATTTCGCGCTGCGGCGCGCGCAGAACGTGCACTGGCAGGCGCTCGATGTGGACAAGAAAACCCGCGCGCGACAGAAGCGGCAGAAGGCCTGCGTGCTGTGGCTGACGGGCCTGTCGGGCGCCGGCAAATCGACCATCGCCAATCGCGTCGAGAAGCGGCTCAGCGCCGAAGGACATCACACCTACCTGCTCGACGGCGACAACGTGCGCCACGGGCTCAACAAGGATCTGGGATTCACCGCCCAGGACCGTGTCGAGAACATCCGGCGGGTCGCCGAGGTGGCGAAGCTGATGGTCGATGCCGGGCTGATCGTGCTGGTCTCGTTCATCTCGCCGTTCCGTGCCGAGCGGCGCATGGCGCGCGCCTTGTTCGAGCCGGGGGAATTCTTCGAGGTGTTCGTGGACACGCCGCTCGCCGAGGCCGAGCGGCGCGACGCCAAGGGGCTGTACCGCAAGGCGCGGCGCGGCGAGCTGAAGAATTTCACCGGCATCGACTCCCCGTACGAGACGCCGGAGAACCCGGAGATCCGCATTGACACCACCAGCGTGAGTCCCGAGGAAGCCGCGGAGCGGATCGTGAGCGAGCTCGGGGCGGCCGGGATCACGCGACCGGCATGAGCGCCGTGGCGCTGCCTGCGCTGCTGCCACGGGTGAGCGCGATCGCGCGCCGCGCGGGCGCCGCCATCCTCGAGGTGTACGCCTCCGGCGACCGCGCGGCCCGGTCCAAGGACGACGCCTCGCCGCTTACCGCGGCGGACCTGCGCTCGCATCGGCTGATCGTGGCAGCGCTGCGCGAGCTGACGCCCGACATGCCGGTGCTGTCGGAGGAGGGGGCGGCGACGCCCTACAGCGAGCGCGCGACCTGGCGGCGCTACTGGCTGGTGGATCCGCTCGACGGCACGCGCGAATTCCTGGCGCGCAACGGGCAGTTCACGGTGAACATCGCGCTCGTCGAGGCGCACGCGCCGGTGCTCGGCGTGGTGCACGTCCCGGTGAGCGATGTCACCTACCAGGGGCTGCCGGGAGTCGGGGCCTGGCGGCAGGCCGGGGCCGCGCCGCCCGAGCCGATCCACGTGCAGGCGCGCGCCGCCGACCCGGTGCGCGTGGTCGGCAGCCGCTCACACCGCGGCGACTCGCTCGATGCGTTTCTCGGGCGTCTCGGCGCATTCGAGCTCAAGCCGATCGGCAGCTCGCTGAAATTCTGCCTGGTGGCCGAAGGCTCCGCCGACGTCTATCCGCGGCTCGGACCCACCAGCGAATGGGATACGGCGGCGGCGCATGCGGTCGCCGCCGCCGCCGGCGGCGCCGTCGTGCAGCTGGGCGGCGAGCCGCTGCGCTACAACGACAAGGCCGAGCTCATCAACCCGTTCTTCGTCGTCTACGCTGACCGGGGGCGGGACTGGCTCGCGCTGTTGCGCTGAGGTAAATAGGCGAGCGCGACGCCAAGGCGGAGGCGCCGCCGGCAAGTCTCGAGGGGGGTCCGGCTTGAGCAATTCCTTCACCCAGCGTGCCCTGCGCGATGCGTTCGGTCTGTTCGCGACCGGCGTGACGGTCGTCACGGCGCTGCGCCCGGACGGGGAGCCGGTGGGAGTGACCGTCAACTCCTTCAGCTCGGTGTCGCTCGAGCCGCCGCTGCTGCTGTGGTGCCTGGCGAGCGGCAGCAGCGCCGTGCCTGCGTTCGTCCCCGGCGCGGAGTTTGCCGTGCACGTGCTGTCGCACGCGCAGCAGGAGCTGGCGCTGCACTTCGCGCGCCGCATGCACGAGAAGTTCGAGACGGGGAAAAGGGGGCACAGCCGGCATCCGCCGCATATCGCCCACGCGCTGTGCCGCTTCGACTGCAAGGTGCACGCGGTGCATCCGGGTGGCGACCACGTGATCGTGGTCGGCGACGGGGGGGGGGGGGGGGGGGGGGGGGGGGGGGGGGGGGGGGGGCGGGGGGGGCGCTTCGGCAGCTTCACCGCCGACCCGGGAGCCCCGCAGGTCGACGTCTGGCAGGGTCTGGACGACCACTGGTACTGAAGCTCAGAGCTTGAAGGTCGAGAGCAGGAGACTCGTCTCGGTCTGGGAGATGCCCTCGATGAGGCGGATGCGCGCGAGCACCCGGTCGAACTCCTCCAGGCTGTCGGCGCGCAGCTCCGCCACGATGTCCCAGCGCCCGTTGGTGCTGTGGAGCGCGGCGACCGCGGGGTCGCCGCGCATTGCCCGGATCACCGCGTCCACCTGGTTGCCCTCGACGGCGACGGTCATGAAGGCGCGCATGCGCTGCTCTTCGATGTCGGGCTTGAGCCGCACCGTATAGCCGACGATCGTGCCGTTGGCGGCAAGGCGCGCCATGCGGTTCTGGACGGTACCGCGCGCGACCCCGAGCGCCTTGGCGAGCGAGGCGACGGAAGCCCGCGCGTCGCCGCGCAGGAGGCCGATGAGGGCGCGATCGGTGTCGTCCATGTCGCAAACTATACCTAAAAACGTCAGATGATACTGACGTTGTGATCAATAACGGCATTATTTTGACCATGTTTCTAGCTATATTTTGGTCCGGCTCCGGACGACCATGGCAGCGCGGGCTGGTGCGCGGCAGCGGTCGCAGGGTCCCTGAGGAGTTCAGCCATGGTCGATTTCATCGGTATCGAGCGGGTGCGCCAGCTCGTCGAGAGGCGCGGCGCCGCGCGCTTCATCGAGGAGCTCGCGGGCGAGATCGAGGCGGATTTCCTGCGCTGGAGCTCGTTCGAGAAAACCCCGCGCCACGCGACGCATTCCCCCGTCGGCGTGATCGAGCTCATGCCGGCGTGCGACGGGCGGCTGTACGCCTTCAAGTACGTGAACGGCCATCCGCAGAACACCTCGGTGGGGCTGCTCACCGTGACCGCCTTCGGTGTGCTGTCGGATGTGCAGACGGGCTATCCGCTGCTGCTGTCGGAGCTGACCCTCACCACGGCGTTGCGCACTGCGGCCACCTCGGCGCTCGCGGCGCGGCGCATGGCGCGCCCCGGCAGCCGCGTCATGGCGCTGATCGGCAACGGTGCGCAGAGCGAGTTTCAGAGCATCGCGTTTCACCACATGCTCGGCATCCGCCAGCTGCGGCTGTACGACACGGACGCGGGAGCCACCGCGAAGCTGCGGCGCAACCTCGCGCGGCTGCGCCTGCCCGGTCTCGAGGTCGTCGACTGTGAGTCGGTCGCGGCGGCGGTCGCCGGCGCGGACATCGTCACGAGCGCGACCGCAGACAAGCGCAATGCCGTCATCCTGACGCCGTCGATGATCGTCCCCGGGATGCACCTCAACGCGGTCGGCGGGGACTGCCCGGGCAAGACCGAGCTGCACCCGGACATCCTGCGGCGTGCGGATGCGCGGGTGGTCGTGGAGTTCGAGCCGCAGTCGCGCATCGAGGGCGAGATTCAGCAGCTCGAGCCGGACTTTCCGGTGACCGAGCTCGTCGAGGTGCTCGCCGGGCGCGCCTTGGGGCGCCGCAGTGACCGCGACGTCACCATCTTCGACTCGGTAGGCTTCGCGCTCGAGGATTTCTCGGCGCTGCGCTATCTGCAGCGCATTCACCAGGAGGAGCGCGGCGCCGGGCAGGAGGTGGACCTGGTGCCCGATCTCGACGACCCGAGGGACCTGTTCGGGCTGCTGCTGCCGCAGCCGCAGAGCGCGCCCCGGCGCGGTGGCGTCGCGGCATGAGCGGGCGGCACGGCGCCACCCTGATCGGCGCCCCGACCGACATCGGCGCTGCGGACCGCGGCGCGTCCATGGGGCCGGAAGCGCTGCGCGTCGCGGGAATTGCGGCGGCGCTGCGCGGGCGCGAGCTCGAGGTCCTCGACGTCGGCAATCTCAACGGCCCCGGTAATCCCTGGCAGCCGCCGCACAACGGCTACCGGCATCTGCCGGAAGTCGTGCGCTGGAACGAGCTGGTGCACGCGGCGGTCTACGGCGAGCTGCGGCAGGGGCGCCTGCCGGTGCTCCTCGGCGGCGATCACTGTCTGAGCATCGGCTCGATCAGCGCGGTGGCGCGCCACTGCCGCGAGCAGGGCAGGAAGCTGCGGGTGCTGTGGCTGGACGCGCACGCCGATTTCAACACCAGCGCGCTCTCCCCGAGCGGCAACCTGCACGG
Source organism: Gammaproteobacteria bacterium (assembly GCA_030040525.1). Classification (GTDB taxonomy): domain Bacteria; phylum Pseudomonadota; class Gammaproteobacteria; order Steroidobacterales; family Steroidobacteraceae; genus 13-2-20CM-66-19. The sequence goes on from JASHTN010000219.1 coordinate 20,344, forward strand.
CATGCCGCTCGCCTGTCTGTGCGGCTTCGGGCCCGCGGCGCTGACGCAGCTCGGCGGTGCAGCGCCGGCCCTCGAGCCTGCCTGGGTGCGCCAGATCGGCGTGCGCAGCGTCGATGCCGGCGAGCGGCGCTTCCTGCACGAGCAGGAGCTGGATGTCTTCGACATGCGCTACGTCGACGAGATGGGCATGCGCGCCACGATGGAGCAGGCGCTCGCCGGGCTCGACAGCGACACTCACCTGCATGTGAGCTTCGACATCGATTTCCTCGACCCGGAGATCGCTCCGGGCGTCGGCACGCGGGTGCGCGGCGGTCCAACCTACCGCGAGGCGCAGCTGTGCATGGAGATGATCGCCGACGCCCACCGCCTGGCGTCGCTCGATGTGGTCGAGCTCAACCCCGCGTTCGATGAGCACAACCAGACGGCAGCTCTCGCGGTGGATCTGCTCGAATCGCTGTTCGGCAAGAGCACACTGGTGCGTCGGCCCGTCTGGCGCACGGCGCGCACCGCGCGCACCCAGACGCCGCGGGCCGGCAGGCCGGTCACGGCACCCTAGGCGCCGCGCCGCGCGGCTCGCCGATGGCGCTCGCCGCGCCACGCGTGCACACTGCGTGCTCGAGGACACCTGAAGCCGGCGAGCGCCGGCCGCAACAACAAGCACCCGCACAGCCGGGCAGAAAGGTGGGCGAGCCATGGCCGAGAGCGTCTACAAAGTGGTGGAACTGGTCGGGACCAGCAGCGAGTCCTGGGAAAAGGCGGCCGCGGCGGCGGTCAGCCAGGCCGCCAGGAGTCTGCGGGACCTGCGCATCGTCGAGGTGAAGCAGCTCGACATGACCATACAGAACGGCAAGGTTCATACCTACCGCGCCAAGGTCAATCTGTCCTTCAAGTTCGAGAGCAAGCGCAAGTAGGACGCGGGTTGCAGCGCGCCGGCTGAAAGCGCCGGTGGTCGCGCCTACGCTGCTGCGGGCGCGCCCGCCCGCCGCAGCGCCGCGCGCGCCAGCAGACGCGTGGAATCGAGCGTCGGCAGCGGCGAGTTGGCGTCGTTCATGATGAGAGGGATCTCGGTGCAGCCGAGCACCACCGCATCGCAGCCGGCGTCGCGCAGCCGCGCGAGGACCTGCTGAAAGTATGCGACCGCCTCCGGCCTGAAGACCCCGCACACCAGCTCCTCGAAGATGATGCGGTTGATCTCGGCGCGCTCCGCGGCGCTCGGCCGCAGGCAGGCGAGTCCGTGCGCCGCGAGCTTCTCGGGATAGACCTCGCCGTCGACCAGGTAGCGTGTACCGGTGATGCCGAGGGTGCGGAAGCCGCGCTCGACGGCGTGCGCTGCGACCACCTCGGCGATGTGCAGCCAGGGAAGCGGCGAGCGCGGCAGCACCCAGGGCATGGCCTGATGGATGGTGTTGTCCGGGCAGATGAGAAAGTCAGCCCCGAGGCGCGCGAGCTTAGCCGCCGAGTCGAGCATCAGCTCGGCCACTCCCGGCCAGTTGCCGGCCTCGATGCAGCGCATGTAATCGGCGAGCGGGTGGTTGTGCAGGGAGACCTCGGGGTGCACGTAGCGGCCGTGCGGCTGCGCGCCCTCGAGACAGACGGTGAGATAGCAGAGGGAGGCGCCCTCCGCGGAGCAGGCCACGATGCCGATGTGCCGGGACATGCGGCCATCTTAACGGTTTCAGGTATCGTAGCCGCGGGGGGCAACTCGATGAAGCGCAGAGGCTTGAGGGCCAGGCCGCGGGCGATCGCCGCCCTGACGGGCGCTGTGGCTCTGCTGGGGGTGATCGTGCTCGGCGCCGCGGGCCCTTTTGAGTATCCGCCGGCCGCACGCGGCCCGGCGGTGGATGACTACCACGGCATCAGGGTCGCCGATCCCTACCGCGGGCTCGAGGACCTGGACTCGCCGCAGACGCGCGCCTGGGTCGAGGCCGAAGCGCAGCTGACCGAGCGCTACCTCGCCTCGCTGGCGCAGCGCGAGCGGCTGCGCAACCGCATCGCTGCGCTCTACGACTACGAGAGATTCGGCATTCCCTTCCGCGAGGGCGGCCGGTATTTCTATACCGCGAACACCGGTCACGAGGATCAGAGCGTGCTTTACACCCTGCGCACGCTCGGGGAGCGCGCCGCGGTGGCGCTCGATCCAAACACCCTGGCGCCTGCCGGCATCGTCACCGGCTATGTGCCGAGCCGCGACGGCCGACTGCTGGCGTACGGAGTGTCGGTGGGCGGCTCGGACTGGACCGAATGGCGCATCCGCGATCTCGCGACGCGTACCGACCTTCCCGACGTGCTGCGCTTCACCAAGTACTACCCGCCGCTGTTCACTCACGACGGCCGCGGGCTGTACTACAGCGCCTTTCCGGCGCCGCGCGCGGGCGCCGAGCTCAGCACTCCGGACGTGGATGATGCAATCTGGTACCACGCACTCGGCACACCGGCGGCGGCCGATCGGCGCGTGCTCTACGAGAGTGCGCATCGCGACTGGCAGTACGCGCCCCATCTGACAACCGACGGCCGCTGGCTGGTCGTCACGGCCGGCGAGGGCGAGGTCGGCGATAAGGGCCGGGAGGACATCTACCTGGTCGATCTGCACGCCCCGACACCACAGGCGCTGGGGGTCGCACGCGGCTTCGAGGCGGCCTTCGACTATGTGGGGGCGGACGCCGGGCGGCTGTACTTCCTGACGACGCTCGATGCCCCCAACGGCCGCGTGATCGCCATCGATCCGGAGAATCCCGCGCGCAGCAACTGGCGCAGCGTGATCGCCGAGGGCGCGGATGCGATCGACCTCACCGGCCGGAGCGTGACGCTCGTCGGTCACCAGCTGATCGTGCGCAGCCTCCACAGCGCGCACAGCCTGATCGCCGTCTTCGACCTCGACGGCCGGCCGCTGCGCGAGATCGCGCTGCCGGGTCCGGGCACCGCGGCCGGCTTCGACGGTGAGCCCGACGACCGCGAGACGTTCTATTCATTCACCGATCTCATCACCCCGCCGACCATCTACCGCTATGACCTTGAGACCGGGCGCAGCACGCTGTGGCGCGCTCCGTGGGTCGCGTTCAGGCCGGCGCAGTTCGAGGAGCAGCAGGTGTTCTATCCGTCCAAGGACGGTACGCGCATCCCGATGCTGCTCGCCTACCGCAAGGGGCTGAAGCTCGACGGCAGCAATCCGACGCTCCTCTACGGCTATGGCGGCTTCGGCATCCCGAATCTGCCGACGTTCAACCCGGCGCGCATCGCGTGGCTGGAGATGGGCGGAGTATTCGCCAACGCCAACATCCGCGGTGGCGGCGAGTTCGGCGAAGCCTGGCATCGCCAGGCGATCCGCACCCACAAGCAGCTCGTGTTCGATGATTTCATCGCCGCGGCCGAGTGGCTGATCGCCAAGCACTACACCTCGAGCACCAAGCTCGCGATCTACGGCCGATCGAACGGCGGACTGCTGGTGGGCGCGTGCCTGACGCAGCGGCCGGATCTGTACGCCGCGGCGGTGCCGCAGGTGGGGGTGCTCGACATGCTGCGCTTCGACAAGTTCGGACAGGGCGCAGGCTGGGAAGGCGACTACGGATCCCCGGACGATCCGGCCGACTTCAGGGCGCTCTACGCCTACTCGCCGCTGCACAACGTTCACCCGGGCACGCGCTACCCGGCGACACTCATCATCACGGGCGATCACGACACGCGCGTCATGCCGATGCACTCCTTCAAATTCACCGCGGCGCTGCAGGCGGCGCAGGCGGGACCCGCGCCGCTGCTGCTCGAGGTCGAGCGCGACTCAGGCCACGGCGGAGCCGAGACGGTCACTCACGCCATCGCGCTGAATGCCGACATCTACTCCTTTCTGTCCCAGAACCTGAACATGAAGGTGGAGTAGCGGTGCCGCACGGGGCCGTGCCGGCGCTGCCTGTCAGCTGCCGCCGACATGCGCCGCCCCCGGATGCCCGAGGTGCAGGTGCTGCCTGAGGATGCGCGGATCTGCGACCGACATCGAAACCCGCTCGCCCGCATTCTGGCTCTGCGCGGCGGCTGCCGCCGCCGCCGTCGAGGCCGCCGTGCCGGGCGCCGGGATCGCGATGAAAGTATGGAACTCGGTGCACCCCGAGGCGATGACGCAGGCCTGCCCCGTGATGTCGCCGTGGTCGTTGATGTCGCCCGTTGACAGCATGTACAGAGCCGAGTTGGCGGGCACGAGCTCGTTCAGGTCGTAGATCTGGCCGTCCTGCCAGAGAAACGCCCGTGAGGCGCCGCTCGCGGCAAACGAGGTGCCGGCGATCTGGCCGCGATCGTTGATGCCGGTGGCCTCGGCGAGCGCATCGCCGGGCAGCGTGTGCAGGTTCACGATGCCGCCGCCTGAGGGCCACAGCGCAGCCTGGAAGTTCGCGCTCAGGACGCCCCCGGCGACATCGCCGGGCGTATCGGAGAATCCGGCCGCGCTCCCCTGGCTATTGATCGCCATGGGCGTGTTCCAGCCCGCACCGCCGAGCGTCGGCAGCTTCACCGGGTGGCCGTTCAGCCACAGCAGCGCGTGCCGCGCACTGAAGGCCCCCACGGCGTCGCCGCAGTCGCCCGAGATCCCGACCACCTGTCCGGAGTCGTTGATCGCGGTCGCGGCGGACGTGGAATCACCGGGCCAGGGCGGCAGCACCTGCTTCTGCCCCGTCGCCGGTCCCCACTCGACCGCAAGGAACTGCAGCACCTGCGGCGCGATGCAGGTCGGGTCGTGAGATGTGGTCTCCGCCCAGCCGACCGCGACACCCGCGTTGTTCACCTCGGTCGCAAAGCCGTTGTTGCCGCCGAGCAGCGGCAGCTGCACCATGCCGGTGGTCTGCTGCCAGATGAACGGCAGGCAGGTCGTGCCGGTCCCGGGGATGAAGTCGGCGCACGAGAAGACTTCGCCGTTCGGGTCGGCAGTGGCGCTCTCGGCGATGCCGACGACGATGCCGTGATTGTTCTTCACCGGCCACTCGACCGCGCTGTTGACCCCGCCGAGCGTGCCCAGGTCGAGCACGTTGCCCGGGATGTAGAGCCCGGCGTGCAGCGCGCCGCTGGTCGTGAGAATGGCGCCGCTGATCCAGCCGCTGTTGGTGATGCCGCTGCCGAAGGCGAAGCTGCCGCCGGCGGGCCCCGTGTCGAACACGAGGTAGGCCGGTGGCGCCGGCGCGTCGTCGGCTGCGTAGGCCGCCCCAGCCGCGAGCAGCCCCGCGGCGCATGCCGCCGTGGCCGTGCGCAAATGGTTGATGCACGCATTATGTTTCATAGGTCCTCCGCGGAAATCCCTGGCGCGGCGGACTATAGGACGGAGGGTGAGAAGGACCTGGACGTTTTCGGACGTCGAAACGCAGCGCTCAGCCGCGGCGCTGCCACGCCACGATCTCCCCGACGATACCGCGGCGGAACGACAGTACGCAGGCGACGAAGATGACACCGATGATGGCCGTCACCCAGCCGCCCACCAGATCGGAGAGATACTCCTGCAGCGTCACCACGATGGCCGCTCCGACCACCGGGCCGAAGAAGGTGCCGGTGCCGCCGAGCAGCGTCATGAGGATCACCTCGCCGGAAGTGGACTGCTGCACGTCGCTCAGCGTGGCGAAGCCGAGCACCAGCGCGTTGAGCGAGCCCGCGAGGCCGGCAAACGCCGCCGACAGCACGAAGGCGAGCAGCTTGTAGCGGTTGATGTCGTAGCCGAGGGAGATCGCGCGCGGCTCGTTCTCGCGGATCGCCTTCAGCACCTGGCCGAACGGCGAATGCACCACGCGCCGGATCAGCAGGAACACCGCGACGAACACCGCGAGCACCAGGAAGTAGAGCACCCGGTCGGAGCGCAGCGAGAGCAGGCCGAGGAGCGTGCCGCGCGGCACGCCCTGCAGGCCGTTCTCGCCGCCGGTGAACGGGGCTTCGAGGCAGACGAAATACACCAGCTGCCCGAGAGCGAGCGTGATCATGGCGAAGTAGATGCCGTGGCGGCGGATCGCAAGCCCGCCGATCGCAAAGCCCAGCGCGGCGGCGATCACCAGGCCCGCGATGAGCGCCGGCACCGAGCCCCAGCCGTGCGCGGTGATCAGCCAACAGGTCGCATAGGCCGCGAAGCCGAAGAACGCCGCATGGCCGAAGGACAGCATGCGGCCGAAGCCGAGCAGCAGGTTGTAGGCGCAGGCGAACATCGCAAAGCACAGCAGCCTCATCATGAATACCGGGTAGACCCCGATCCATGGCACGCACAGCGCGAACAACGCCGCGAGCGCATACAGCACCGCGGTCGGGCGCATCGCTCGCTATTCCCTGCCGAAGAGTCCGGCCGGACGCACGATCAGAACCACTGCCATGATGACGAACACCACGACGTCGGAGGCCTCGGGGTAAATGACCTTGGTGAATCCCTCGATCAGCCCGAGGACCAGCCCACTGACGATCGAGCCGAGAATCGAGCCCATGCCGCCGATCACCACCACGGCGAACACCACGATCACGAGCGAGCTGCCCATGTGCGAGTTCACCAGCACCACGGGGGCTGCGAGCACACCGGCGAGCGCGGCGAGCGCCACTCCGCCGCCGTAGGTGGCTGCCATGAGCAGCGGCACGTTCACGCCGAACGCCTGCAGCAGCGGGGCGTTCTCGGTGGCGGCACGCAGCGTGGCGCCGAGGCGCGTACGCTCGATGACGAACCAGGTGCTGAAGCACACCACCACGGAG
>JASHTN010000220.1 GCA_030040525.1 Gammaproteobacteria bacterium
CCGCCGCCGCATTCGAGCCGGCGGACGCGGACGGTTACTACTCCGAGAGGCTGATCCGCCTGCCCGGGCTCGGCTGTTACTGCGAGCCCTGGGGGATCGACTCCCCGTCCGGCGCCGACTTGTCGGGATTCAGGCCCGAGGTGCCGCTGCTGCTGTGCGCCGGCATGCCGTATAAGTACGCCCCCGAGTACGACTCAGTGCTGATCGGTATCGCGCGCGAGCTCGGGCCCTGCCAGATCGTCTTCTTCGAGGCCTCCCAGCAGGGCCTGAGCCGGCGCCTCCTGGCGAGGCTGCAGGCCGCTTTCCGCGCCGCCGGCCTCGAGCCGCGCGAATACCTGCGGCTCGTGCCGTGGATGTCTCTCGAGGGATTCGCGGCCCTCATGCGGCGCGCCGACGTGTACCTCGATACCCCGGGATTCTCCGGCTTCAACACCGTCATGCAGGCCATCGAGTGCGGCCTGCCCATCGTCGCGTACGAAGGGCGCTTCATGCGCGGCCGGTTCGCGAGCGGCATCCTGCGAGCCCTCGGTCTGCAGCAGCTCGTGGCGCAAAGCGCCGCCGACTACGTGCGCCACGCCGTCGCGCTGGCTCGCGATCCGGAGCTCCGCGCTGCGGTTCGCGAGCGGCTCGCAGCCGAGCGCCATCGCCTCTACCGCAACCGCGCCGCGGTCGATGCGCTCACGGAGTTCCTGACGAGCTTGCCGCGCTGACGTCCCGGCGCCGCTCTACCGCCCGGGCAGCCGCAGCGAGAGCCGCGCGCCCCCGAGCGGCGAGTCGTCGACCTCCAGCGTGCCGCCGTACAGGTCGACCGTCTCGCACACCATGGCGAGCCCAATGCCGTGACCCGGCACGTTCTGGTCGGTGCGCACGCCGCGCTGCAGGACGCGCGGCCGGTCTGCCTGCGGGATCCCCGGACCATCGTCCTCGACGGCGATCTGCAGTCGCTCGCGCGCGCCGGCGCGCTCGTCCACGTAAGCGGTGAGCCGCACCCGGCTGCGGCACCACTTGCAGGCGTTGTCGAGCAGGTTGCCGAGCAACTCGGTGAGATCGCCGCGATCGCCGATGAACTGGCTCTCCGGCGCCACCGCGAGCTCGAGTGCCAGGTCCTTGCTGGCATACACCCGCAGCAGCGCGCCGCGCAGCTCGGCCGCCACCTGCCCGACGTCGACCGGCGCCTGCCCGAGGAGCGCACCGCCGGAAGCGGCGGCGCGCTTGAGCTGATGCTCGATGATGCCCGTCATGCGGTCGATCTCCGCGCCCACCGTGCTCGCCGGTGAGCCGGCCGCCAGCCTCGAGCGCATGACCGCGAGCGGCGTCTTCAGACTGTGCGCGAGGTTGCCGAGCGTGTCGCGGTAACGCGCGACGCGCTTGCGTTCGCCCACCAGCAGCGCGTTCAGATTGGCGGCCACGCCGGCCAGCTCGCGCGGGTAACCGCCGCCGAGCGTGTCACTGCGCCCCGCCTCGACCGCGTGGATCTCGCGCTCCATGCGCCGCACGGGCCCCAGCACCCAGTGCAGCAGCGCCGCCAGCGTCACCAGCAGGATCACCATCAGCCCGATGAACCAGCCGATCAGCTCCTGACGGAAGCGGAACAACTGCGCTTCGTAGGGTGTCAGGCTGACGGCCACGCTGAAGGTGAGTCCGCCGGGATCGCTCGGATCATTCTCGAACTGGATGGCGCGGCTCTCGATTGCCACGCGGTCGCGCCCGAACATGCCGTAGCTCAGGGTGCGCTGCCCGTTCTCGAGCATCGGGCCGAAGTCGCTGTCCGTACCGGCGGTGGACGGCGAGCGCCACTGGTGATGCTGCGAGCGGATCGCCGCGTACAGTCCCGAATGCGGTGTCTTCAGGCGCGACTCCAGGGTCTGCGGCGTCGGCGCGTAGCCGCCGCTGGGCTGTGGCTCGACTGCGGCGATCAGCGCCACCATCTGCGAGTCGAGCAGCTCCTGCAGCGAGCGCTCCGAGAGTGCGCGAAAGCCGGTGTCCAGCACCAGCATCATGACGCCGAAGAACAGCGCCAGCGGCGCCGATACCGAGAGCAGCAGCCGCCGACTGAGCGAATGCACGGGGTCGGCGGCCGCGGCTAGAGCGGCGCCTTACTGCGCCGCGTCGCGCGGCAGCGCAAAGCGATAGCCGCGGCCGCGCAGCGTCTCGATCGGGTGCAGCTGCTCCTGCGGATCGAGCTTGCGGCGCAACCGCCCCACCAGCACCTCGATCACGTTGCTGTCGCGCTCGAAATCCTGGTCGTACAGCCGCTCGGTGAGCTCTCCCTTGGAGATCACGTCGCCGGCCCGCAGCATGAGGTGCTCGAGGATCCGGTACTCGAAGGTGGTGAGCTCGACGGCGGCGCCGTGCACCTGCACCGCCTGGGCGCGCGTGTCGAGGACTACCGGCCCGCAGCGCAGCTGCGGACTGGCCCAGCCGCCCGCGCGACGCAGCAACGCCTGCAGCCGCGCCAGCACCTCCTCGAAGTGAAACGGCTTCACGACGTAGTCGTCTGCACCGGCCTGCAGTCCCTCGACCTTGTCCTGCCAGTTGTCGCGCGCGGTCAGGATCAGGATCGGGTAGGTCTTGCGCGCCGCCCGCAGGCGCCGGATCACCTCGAGGCCGGCCAGCCCCGGCAGGCCCAGGTCGACGACGGCGACGTCGAGCGGATACTCGAGGCCGGCGAACAGGCCCTCATTGCCATCGACCGCGGCATCGACCGTGAAGCCGGCGTCCGTGAGCCGCGCCTTGAGCGTATCGCGCAGCGCCGCTTCGTCCTCGACTACCAGTACGCGCATGCGGCCCCCGGGGAACCGACTACTGCACGTTGCCGCTCGCCGCGTCGACGTGCACGGTCCACACGCGTCCGGCGTCGTTCAGCAGCCGCAACTCGTACACCGTACGGCCATTGTCCCTTTGTGTCTCGGCCTTGACGACCCGCGCATGAAAGCGCCTCTCGACCATCTTCACCGCCTGGTCCATGGACAGATTGGCAACCGCAGGCGCGGCGGCACACGCGCCGCGGCGCGGCGCCGCGGGCGCCGCCGCAGCGAGCAGCGCGCTCGCCGCGCAGCCCGCCACTGCGGCAGTGGCAAAGGAGGCACGCTGCAATCTCATGCGTGCCCGCAAGCGTAGCGCATTCGCGCGCCGCGCCGCGAGCCGCGTGCCTGCCGCACATCTTCAGGCAGGGTTCAGCTTCGCTTCCTGCCAAAGTCCGTCCCACTCCTCGGCCGACAAACGCTCGAGTGTCAGGCCGCGCGCACCGGCCAGGCGCTCCATGCAGCGGAACCGCCGCTCGAACTTGCCGTTCGCGGCGCGCAGCGCGGCTTCCGCGTCGAGCTGCAGATGACGGCTCCAGTTGACGATCGCGAACAGCAGGTCGCCGAGCTCTTCGGCCGCGGTGCCGTCGCCGGCGCCAAGTGCCGCGTCGAGCTCGCGCAGCTCCTCGGCAACCTTGGCGCGCACTCCGGCAGGCTCCGGCCAGTCGAACCCGACCCGCGCGGCCCGGCGTCCGAGCTTCGCCGCCCGCATGAGCGCCGGCAGAG
>JASHTN010000019.1 GCA_030040525.1 Gammaproteobacteria bacterium
AGCGTTGGTGACGCCGGGGCCGGAGATGACGAACACCGCGGCGGGGCGGCCGCTGGCACGCGCGTAGCCGTCGGCACCGAAGGCCGCGTTCTGCTCGTGCCGCGCCAGCACGTGCCGCAGTCGGGTCGCTCCCAGGCCGCGATACAGCTCGATGTTGTGGACGCCCGGTATGCCGAACACGGTGTCGATGCCGTTGGCCGCGAGCGTCTCGGCAACGTAGCGTCCGACCGTCCGGGGAGCGGCGCTCATGCGCTTGAAATGTTAACACCGCACACGCAGAGTAAGCTGCGTGAGATTCTCGGCCCTGACACAGCGCATCGGCGGCGACGGCGCGGATGCCTGGCTGACACACTATGAAGCGGTCGCCGCGCGCGAGCGCGGCGAGGACGTGATCGTGTTGAGTGTTGGCGATCCGGACCTGGATACGCCCGCGCCGGTGGTCGAGCGCGCCATCGCGCAGCTGCGCGGCGGCGACACACACTACGCCCCCGCGGCCGGACGCCCGGCAGTGCGCGCCGCGATTGCGCGCGGCCACGCGGCGCGCTGCGGCCAGGCGGTGAGCGGCGCCAACGTCGTGTACTTCGCCGGCGCGCAGAATGCGCTCTTTGCCGCCTCGCTCCTGCTCGCGGGTCCGGGCGACGAGGTGGTGACCTTCGAGCCGATGTACCCGACCTATCCCGCGACCCTCGAGGCCTCGGGGGCGCGGCTGGTGCGCGCGCCGGCCGGCCCCGGGTTCCGCCCGGACATGAAGGCGCTCGCCGGGCTCATCACGGCGCGCACGCGCGCGCTCTTCTGGGCGTCGCCGAATAATCCGAGCGGGGTGGTGCTCGATGACCGCGAGCTCGGCGTGATCGGTGAGCTGGCGCAGCGTCACGACTTGTGGCTCGTGATCGACGAGGTCTACGCCGGACTCGCCCCCGGGGGCCGCATACCCAGCCTCGCCGCACGCCTGCCCGAGCGTGTCGTGACCTTAGGGAGCCTCTCGAAGTCGCACGCCATGACCGGCTGGCGCGCCGGCTGGCTCATCGGGCCCGAGGAGCTCGCCCGCCGCGCGGAGCTGCTCGCCATGTGCATGCTGTTCGGGCTGCCGGGATTTGTGCAGGAGGCGGCGATCGCGGCGCTCGCGGGGGCGGCGGAAGCCGAGGCGCGCATCCGCGAGTTCTGCCGCGCACGTCAGGCGCGCTTTGCGGCCGGCCTGCACGGCATCGCAGGGCTCGAGCCGATCGCCCCGCAGGCGGGCATGTTCATGCTGCTCGATGTCACCGGCCTCGGCCTCTCGGGCGCGGAGTTCGCGCGCGGCCTGTACGCATCGCAGCAGGTCTCGGTCATGGACGGCGCCGCCTTCGGCCGCGCGACCGCCGGCTGCGTGCGCGTGTGCTTTGCCACCGACGAGGCCGCTCTCGATGCGGCGTGCACGCGAATCCGCCGCTACTGCGCGAGCGAGCCCTCAGCCACGCGGGTCGGGAGCGGCTGAGCGCAGCTTGGGACCGGGTGTGCTGCTTGCGTCCGCGCGCCGCCCCGCGGTATTGCAGATCGACCGGGCAACAGGGTCAGTCTTGGCCTCCGCCCGGCCAGCGGCTCACCAGGTTGTCGACATTCACCGAGCCGAGACCCGAGGCGTAGTCGTACCCGGGGGCCGCCGTGTAGGCGGGCTGATAGCTGCGCGTCGAGGTGGAAAGCACCCCGAGCGGTGCGTACGTTCCGCTCTCGGTCGTGTAGGTCGCCCCGTCGTAGTAGCAATCGTAGGAGCCGACCGGCGTGCCGTTCGGGGCGTACTGCACGCACGGCACGTTCATGTCGCCTTGAGTGACGTCGTGGAACACGCAGCTGCCGCTCACCTGGTTACCGAGCGAGGCGTTGCAGCTCGGGCTGCCCCGCAGCCCGTACTGCCCGGCGGCCAGTGCGTAGAGCACATAGTTGGGATTGCCCTGCAGGCCCGCAGTCTGGTCCACCAGCGCCTGGATACCGGCCATGATCGGCGCCGCGAACGACGTCCCGCCACCGCCTGACCAGTTCGTCGGCGTCGGCGGTCCGCTGCACGACGGCGTGCCGTAGTTGCTCGTGTCCGTGAAGCAAAGCACGTAGTAGTGACCCCACCAGCCGTTGCTGGCAAAGAGGGTGATGTCCGGCACATCGCGGACCCCGTCGCGCGGATTGCCATAGATGCCGAGCTGATAGCTCGGCTTCGGGTAGCCCCGGCAGCTGCCATCGACGACTCCGGGAGTCGATTGCAGCGAGTTGCCGAAGGCGCAACCGCTCGGACCGCCGCTGCCCGCGACCAGGTTCGGGAACACGTTGAAGTAGGCGGCGCACGAGCCACTCGGGCCGTAGGTGTTCGGGAAGCCCAGATACTCTGCGGTGACCTGGCTGGCACAGGTGTCGTTCCACGGCATCTCGGGAATGTAGGAGAGAGCCGAGCTATCGTTCGCATTATTGGTCGGCGCCCAGTACGTCGCGGTGGTCCCTGTGGCCGTGTCGAGGAAGTCCGTGCCGCCGACCGCCACGTCGTTCGGCGTGCTGGCGAAGCCGCTCACGTTGATGCCGCTCATCGCCGTACCGGTGTAGAAGTCGGATACGTCCGCGCCCCAGTCACCCGCGGCCACGTACACGCTCACGCCCTGAAAGACGGCGAGCTCGTAGAGCTGATTGATGTAGGCGTTGAACGCCGAGCCATCGTAGGTCTCCGACTCGCCGTAGCTGACGCTGATTGCGCTCGGCGGCGGGCCGCGGCCGGTCAGCAGGTTCTGCATGGCGATGAAGCCGCCGAAGTTCGCATTCGTGTCGGCGCACGAGATCAGCACGATCGCAGCGCTCGGTGCCGCGGCGCTCGCCCACTCCGTGTCGATGATCGCCTCGAAGTCATCGCCGTTGACGCCGGGGTCGGCACAAGCAGCGCCGTTGTCGGGATTTTGTGAGGGCTGCGGATGGCTCTGCCGCAGCGAGCCCTGCGGGAATTGCTTGTCGAGACCGAAGGCATGCCGGAACTGAGTCCAGTCGTTGGCGCTGTACAGGTCCGTGTCCTCGACGACGACGACCGTCTGGCCGAGGCCCGAGATGCCGCGGCGATAGACCGGAGTGATGTTGTAGATGGTCTGCAGGTCACCGGGCACGAGCGTCTGCGGCCAGATCGAGCTGCCGGTGTCGAAAAGCGGCTTCGACGTTCTGTGCGCGAGCGCCGGATGCGGCTGGAAATCGTTGAGTGCGACTATGCCGCGAATCGCCGGGGCGAGCGCCGCCGGAATGCGTGGGTCGCTGGCGTTGGCGATATGTGCCTTGCCGTCGACCACGAGATTGTGGATCTCCGTATGGAAGGCGCTGCGGATTGCGCCAGCGCTGCCCGAGAAATCGATTACGCCGTTGGCGGCGTACACGTTGTGGACGGTGAAGCCGCTGGAGCGCAGCCACGCGGTGATCGCGGCGACGTCCTCCGGGGCCGGGCCGAAGCGCGCGGCGACTTCATCCGCCGTGAGCCAGCGGTGGTATTCCGCAGAGCCGCGCGTGTGCAGCTGCTCCATGAGCGCCGCCGCCGCCGCGTCCTGGGCCGGCGAGCGCCGCAGCTGCATGTAGATATGCTGCAGCTGCAGGGTGTCGCTGACCGGGCCGCGATCGTTCGCGGCAGTCATCTCCGGACGCGTACTGCCGGCGAGCGTCACCAGCTGGTTTTCATCGACGCTTTGGCCAATGAGCGGCGCCGCGCCGGCGGGTGCTGCGAAGCTCAGCAAGGAAATGACGAGAGCTAAACCGAGACCGGTGCGCATGTCCCTTCCCCTTGAGGTCATTGACTCGTGTTAGGTTCGTGCGGGTGCAAGTCAGCCGACGCGCACCCGACACATTATGTGGCCAACCTTATGTGGCGCACCTT
>JASHTN010000221.1 GCA_030040525.1 Gammaproteobacteria bacterium
GGGCCCCATCTCGCACAGCATGCGCTCGGCGAGCTCCCCTGAGTCGAACGGCGCATTCGACGGCGTGGTGCAGAACTGCGGCGCATCGCCCGTCAGGCCCGCCCTCGAGAGGATCGGCGCGAGATCGAGCTTGCGCTGCCTGCTGGTCGTGCCGGGAAGCGGCTCGAGAAGCTCGGTGCGGCCGATGATCTGCACGAGGCTGCGCGCACCGAGGGAGGCGAGGATCTCGCGCACCTCCTCGGCGACGAAGCGGAAGTAGTTGACCACCATCTCCGGCAGCCCGGTGAAGTACTTCGAGCGCAGCACGTTGTGCTGGGTGGCGACCCCGGTGGCGCAGTTGTTGAGATGACAGATGCGCAGGTACTTGCACCCGAGCGCCACCATGGGCGCGCTGCCGAAGCCGAAGCTCTCCGCGCCGATGAGCGCGGCCTTGACGACGTCAAGACCGGTCTTGAGGCCACCGTCGGCCTGCAGCCGCACGCGGTGCCGCAGCTCGTTCAGGCGCAGCGTCTGGTGCGTCTCGGCGAGCCCGAGCTCCCACGGCGTGCCGGCGTACTTGATGGAGGACAGCGGGCTCGCGCCCGTGCCGCCGTCGTAGCCGGAGATCGTGATGAGATCGGCATAGGCCTTGGCGACGCCGGCGGCGACCGTGCCGACGCCGGGCTCGGCGACCAGCTTCACCGAGACCAGCGCCTGAGGATTCACCTGCTTGAGATCGAAGATCAGCTGCGCCAGGTCCTCGATGGAGTAGATGTCGTGATGGGGCGGCGGGGAGATCAGGCCGACCCCGGGGCGCGCGAAGCGCAAGGTCGCGATCATCTCGTTGACCTTGTGGCCGGGGAGCTGTCCGCCCTCGCCCGGCTTCGCGCCCTGCGCGATCTTGATCTGCAGCACCTCGGCGTTCACCAGGTACTCGGGCGTGACGCCGAAGCGCCCGGAGGCGACCTGCTTGATCTTCGAGTTCTTCTCGGTGCGGTAGCGCGCCGGATCTTCGCCCCCCTCGCCGCAGTTCGAGCGGGCGCCGAGGCGGTTCATGGCGATGGCGAGCGCCTCGTGCGCCTCCGGGGAGAGCGCCCCGAGCGACATGCCGGCGCTGTCGAAGCGCGCCAGGATCGCCTCCGCCGGCTCCACCGCGGCGAGCGGCAGCGGGGCTGAGCGCGGTTTGAGCCCGAGCAGGTCGCGGAAAGTCCCCGCCGGGCGCTCGTTCACCAGCTGCGCGAACACCTTGTAGTCGGCGTAGGCGCCGGTGATCACGGCCGCCTGCAGCGCTGCGACCACGTCCGGGTTGTACATGTGCTGCTCGCCGCCGTGCACGTACTTGAGGAGCCCGCCCTGTGCGACGGCGGCCCGCGCGTCGAAGGCGCGTGCGGCGAGCGCCTCGAGGTCCGCCTCGAGATCGGTGAAGTCCGCGCCCTGCACGCGGCTCGTGGTGCCGGTGAAGCACAGCTCGACGACTTCGTCGCCGAGCCCGACGATCTCGAACAGCTGCGAGCTGCGGTAGCTGGCGATCGTCGAGATACCCATCTTCGACATGATCTTGAAGAGCCCCTTGCGGACTCCGGCGCGGTAGCTGCGGCCGAGCTCGAGGCGCGCGGCGAAGTCGAGCTTGACGCGCCCGCGGCGCATCATCTCGAACAGCACCTGATAGGCCATGTAGGGATACACCGCCGTGGCGCCGTAGCCGATCAGGCAGGCGAAATGATGCGGCTCGCGCGCCGTGCCGGTCTCGACCAGCAGGTTGCATTTGCAGCGCAGGCCCGTCCTCACCAGGTGCTGGTGCACCGCCCCGGTCACGAGCAGCGCGTGCGCCGGGATCCGGCCGCGCAGCAGATAGCGGTCGGAGAGCAGCAGCACCAGCTTGCCTTCGCGCACTGCGCTCTCTGCCTGTGCGCACAGCCTCACGATCGCCGCCTTCAGGCCCTCGGCCGGCTCGTACTGCAGGTCGAGAAACTCGTGACTGACCGCCTCGAGCGCCAGGATCTGCCGCAGCTTTCGCTGCGACAGGATCGGCGAGCCGAGCACGATCTGCCGGGCATGCTCGGGTGCCGGCTCGAAGATGTTGCACTCCGGTCCGATCTGCGTCTGCAGCGTCATGACGATGGATTCGCGCAGCGGGTCGATCGGCGGGTTGGTGACCTGCGCGAACTGCTGCCGGAAGTAGTCGTAGAGCGAGCGCACCTGGTGCGAGAGCACCGGCATCGGCGTGTCGTCTCCCATCGAGCCCACCGCCTCGTTCTCGTCTTCGGCGAGCACCCGGATGATGTCGTCTCTTTCCTCCTGGGTGACGTTGAACATCTTCTGGTAGAGCGCGAGCGTCTCGCGGTCCATGGGCTCGGCGGCGAGCCGCGCATCCACCAGATCGCTCTCGAGGTAACGCACGCCCCGGCGCAGCCAGCTCTTGTAGGGATGGCGGCTCTTGAGAATCTGGTCGATGTCCGACGAGGCGAGCAGCTTCCCCGTGGCGAGATCGAGCGCGAGCATGTCCCCGGGGCCGAGCTTGCCCTTCTTCACCACGTCCTCGGGACGGTAGTCCCAGACGCCGGTCTCGGAGGCGACCGTCAGCAGCCGGTCGTGCGTGATGCAGAAGCGCGCCGGGCGCAGGCCGTTGCGGTCGAGCGCACAGAGGGCGTAGCGGCCGTCCGTGAGCACGATGCCGGCGGGCCCGTCCCAGGGCTCCATGTGCGGCGAGTAGTACTCGTAGAAGGCGCGCAGGTCCGGATCGAGCGCATCCAGCCCGTGCCACGCCGGCGGAATCAGCAGGCGCATCGCGTGCAGCGGATCGAGCCCGCCCAGGAGCAGCACTTCCAGCATGTTGTCGAGGCTCTGCGAGTCGGAGCCGCTGAGCGAGACGAGCGGCAGCAGCTCCTGCAGCTGCGGCAGGAACGGCGAGCGCAGCAGCGGCCCGCGCGCCACGGCCCAGTTGCGGTTGCCCTGCACCGTGTTGATCTCGCCGTTGTGCGCGAGGTAGCGATAGGGGTGGGCGAGGCGCCACTGCGGCAGGGTGTTGGTCGAGAAGCGCTGATGAAACACGGCCACCGAGGTCGCAAGGCGCGGATCGTCGAGGTCCGGGTAGAACTCGGCCAGATGCCGCGGCATCACCATGCCCTTGTAGACGATGGTGCTGGCCGACAGGCTCGGCACGTAGAACGTCGGCTCGTCGCTGAGCGCCTTCTCCGCGAGCCGCCTCGAGGTGAACAGCCGCCGGTTGAAAGCCGCCTCATCGAGGTCCGCGGGGCAGTCGACGAACAGCTGCTCGATGTCAGGGAGCGTGCGCAGCGCCTCCGCGCCGCAGGCCGCGGGCTCCACCGGCACCGTGCGCCAGCCGGCGGCCTCGAGCCCGACACGGGCGAGCTGCGCCTCGAGCGTCGCGCGTGCCGCACGGGCCCGGTCGGCAGCGCGCGGCAGGAACACGAGGCCCGCGGCAAACTCCGCCGCGAGCGTGATGCCCGCCTCGGCGGCGGCCGCACGCAGGAAGTCCACCGGTTTCTTCAGGAGCAGCCCGCAGCCATCGCCGGTCTTGCCGTCGGCGGCAACCGCACCGCGGTGAGTCAGGCGGTTGAGGGAAGTGAGCGCGGTGCGCACCAGCGCGTGGCTCGGTGCATCGTCGAGGCTGGCGATCAGCCCGAAGCCGCAGCTGTCGCGCTCGTACGCGTCTTTATAAAGTCCCGTGGACGGAGCAGGCATGGCAGGCGCCTCGCAGGTCTTGCCTTGGAGCACAGGCACGCCACCGCGGCCACGGCACTCAGGTCGCGGAACCGTCGGGACGATCCTGTAATTCCTGCTGAAGGAGAGCCGCGTCGAACTTCGGCGCCCGCGGGTGAGCAGCCGGGCTGACGGGGGCTTGGCGCCTCTCCCGCCGATCGACTGTCCTGCACCATCACTATGTGCCCGATAATACCGGCCGCCGGAGCTCTTGCAAGCGCCCCGACAAACCCCCGTCTCGACCTTCCGTCCCGGTCCGGCCGACTTGGTCTCAGGCGTCACTGCAGACGCCGACTTCATTGGCGATTCGGCACTTGCCAAGCGCCTCGGCAAAGAGCGCGGCTGGACTACCTGGATACCCGGTCTGGATGACGCCACCCGCAAACCGGCAAAGTCACCCGCCGCCTCAAGAACGGCACGGTGAAGCAGGTGGGCTTTCTCTCGGGGGTCGTCGGTCTCACGACCAAGGGTGCCCGACATTGGCGTACTGCGCGTGATCCATCCCATCGACGTGCTGGCGGTCGATGTGGCGCGCGCCTCCATCCGCCGGGAGATTGCCGAAGTCAGCGAACGGGCTGGGCTGAGAAGCGCGGCACCATGCAACGGCTCGCGGCGAGGCGTGCAAGGCTTGCATCCTGACGCCTACTGCCCCAACATGCGCGCCGCCGCAACGGTGAGCGGCGAGCGAGGTGTCCGCACCCAAGATGAAGCAGCGCAAAGTGTCGACTGACAGCGACCCTGGGCCCCGTCTGCAACGTCTGAACGAGTATCTCGAGAAGAACTTCCCCGACTTTTTCGCCGAGGCGCGCTTCCAGGTCGGGGACGACGACTACTTTCTCTACGCCCGCTTCGGGCAGTACCTGGCACGCACCATCGAGCGCAACGGCGCCGACGGGCGCGTGGTGAGCCGCGGATTCACGCTGCTCAACCGCATGGCACGCGCCGCGCTGCGCCATCCGCGCATCCGCCAGATGCTGGTTTCCGGACCGTTGGAGTACATCGTCGATGCGCCCAAGGCGCGGGCGCTCGCGCGGCGGCGGCTGTCGCCGGCCGCGCAGGGCTATCTCGAGAGCCTGTGCGAGTGAGATAGAGGGGCGGGTGCCTGCCGCGTCCCTTCAGGGGACGGGGCGCGGCTCGCGCACCGTCAGCGGCACCGCCAGCCGCTGCGTCCGGCGCACGACCTGGAGGCTGATTTGACCTCCGGGCGGCACGCGGGCGAGCTCGCGGTGCAGCGCGTCGACGCCGTCGACCGCCACATCGTTCACGCCCACGATCAGGTCCCCGGGCCGCAGGTCCGAGTCGGCCGCCGGGCCCTCGGGCTCGCGCGACATGATCTCCACCGCGCCCCGCGCGGCGAGGGACAGCGCCCGTACCAGGCGCAGATCGAGCGGCCGGTCGCGTGCGGCGACCCCGAGCCAGGCACGCCGCACGCGTCCCTGGGTGAGAATCTCGCTGAGCACCCACTGCGCGGTGGCCGCGGGAACCGCAAAGCCGATGCCCTGAGCGACCGCGATGATCGCGGTATTGATGCCGGTGACGCGGCCGTGCGCATCCACCAGCGGGCCGCCGGAGTTGCCCGGATTGAGCGCCGCAGTGTGCTGCACGATGCCTTCGATGAGGCGTCCCTGGCGGCTGCGGAGCGACCGCCCGAGCGCGCTCACCACGCCCGCCGACACCGTGGACTCGTAACCGAAGGGGTTGCCGACGGCGACCACCAGCTGCCCCGGCCGCAACCGCTGGCCGCTCGCGAGCTGGGCATAGGGGAGCGCCGTTGCCTGCGCCCGCAGCACGGCGAGATCCGTGGCCGGATCGCGCCCGGCCACAACCGCGGGGACGCTGCGCCCGTCGACCAGCGAGACCCGCGCCTCCTGCACGCGCTGCACGACGTGCTCGTTGGTGAGCAGGTAGCCGTCGGGCGTCACCAGCACACCGGACCCTGCCCCGCCCTGCGCGCGCGCCGCCTCCGCCGCGCCGCCGACGTAGACGCTCACCACCGCAGGGCCGACGGCCTCGACGGCGCCGATCACCGCGGCGGAGTAGGCATCGAGGGGTTCCGAGGGCGGTGCGTGCGGGGCGCCGCCGGGCTCACCGGGCGCACTCCCGGCCGCGGAGTCAGCGTTCAACATTGCGCGAGGCATGGGGATCGTGAGTGTCAAACTCAAGGGACTCAGCCAGAATCGCGCCAGACCCCATGATTCCGCTCTCCCAGATCGCAGTACTGCTCGCCGCCGCCGTCCTCGCGGTGTCGCTGTCGCGGTTGCTGCGCCTCTCCTCCATCCTCGGTTACGTCGCCGCCGGGCTCGCGATCGGTCCCTGGGGCCTGAATCTCGTCGGTGACGTCGGCCACCTGATGCGCGTGTCGGAGTTCGGCATCGTGCTGCTGCTCTTCGTGATCGGGCTTGAGCTGCAGCCGCAGCGGCTCTGGGTGATGCGCCGGGTGGTATTCGGGTTCGGGGCCGCGCAGGTGCTTGCCTGCGCGCTGCTGCTGGGTGCCGCGGCCTGGGCGCTCGGCCTGGCCCCCATCGCCGCCGGGGTCATCGGCGTCGGGCTGTCGCTCTCCTCGACGCCGCTGGTGTTGCAGCTGCTCGCTGAGCGCGGCCAGCTGCAGACACAGTACGGGCGCGCGGCGTTCGGCATCCTCCTGTTCCAGGACCTGGCGGTGCTGCCGATGCTGGCGATCCTGCCGCGGCTCGCTCCCGGCGGGCAGCTCGCCGGGCACGGCACCTGGTGGCTGGCGCTCCTGAAGCTGCTGCTCGTGATCGCAGTGGTGGTCGTGGCCGCCGGCCGGCTGCTCCTGCGGCCGGCACTGCGCATCGTGGCCCGGGTGCAGGTGTCGGAGGTATTCACCGCTGCGGCACTCCTCATCGTGATCGGCACGGCGCTGCTCGCCAGCCGGGTCGGGCTGTCGGCATCGCTCGGTGCGTTCCTCGCCGGCGTGCTGCTCGCCGACAGCGAGTTCAGGCACGAGCTCGAGGCCGACCTCGAGCCGTTCAAGGGACTGCTGCTCGGCCTGTTCTTCGTGTCCGTCGGGATGGCGGCGAACCTCGGGCTGCTGCGCTCCGAGCCCCTGACGCTGCTCGCCGTCACTGCCGGTTTTCTCGGGGTGAAGGTCCTCGCGGTGACGGCGCTCGCGCGGCTCGCCGGCCAGCGGCCGGATGCGGCGCGCCGGCTCGGCTTTACGCTCCCCACCGGCGGGGAATTCGCCTTCGTGCTGTTCACGCTCGCCGCGCGCGAGCGGCTGCTCGATGCCGCCACCGCCGACCTGCTGATACTCGCGGTGACACTCTCGATGATGCTCGCGCCGCTCCTGATGATCGCCTACGACGCAGCGAGCGCGCGCTGGCTCAGCCCGCGCGCCGCCCCCTACGATGCGATCGACGTGCAGGATTCCCCGGTGATCATCGCGGGCTTCGGGCGCTTCGGCCAGATCGTGGCGCGCATCCTGCGCGTCAAGAAGGTGCGGTTCACCGCCCTCGACAGCAGCCAGACGCACGTCGACTTCGTGCGCCGCTTCGGCAACAAGGTCTACTATGGAGACGCCTCGCGCCTCGACCTGCTGCGCGCCGCCGGAGCCGCGAGCGCCCAGGTGCTGGTGCTCGCGATCGACGACGTGGAGGCCTCGATTCGCACCGCGCAGCTGGTGCGCGAGCAGTTCCCGAGGCTCAGGGTGCTGGCGCGTGCCCGCAACCGCCAGCATGCGTTCGCGCTCATGGACGCGGGCGTGACGGCCGTCATCCGCGAGACCTACGCCTCGAGTCTGGAGATGGCCGGGCGCGTGCTGGAAACGCTCGGCGAAAGCCGCGCCGAAGCGCGCGAGGCGGTCCAGACGTTCCGCCGGCATGACGAGGCGACGCTCGCCGCGCAGTACCAGGTGAAGGACGATGAAGACAAGATGCGCGCCACCACGCGCGAGTCCGCCCGGCAGCTGCAGAAGCTGTTCGAAGCCGACCAGACGCGGCGCGACGCCACCCATGGATGAAGCGACGCATGGATGAGGCGCGCGCCGTGCGCGCTTTCTGGTTCGGCGGGCTGCCGCTCACGGCGGATGCGCTCGAGCGCCGCGTGTGCTTCTGGTTCGGCGGCGATGCCGCGGCGCTCGAGCGACGCGACGCGCTGATCCGCAGCCGCTTCGGCGCACTCCTCGAGCGGGCCGCCACCGGCGAGCTCTCGAGCTGGGCTGACGGACCGCGGCGGCGGCTCAGCCTCATCGTGCTGCTCGACCAGTTCCCGCGCCACATCTTCCGCGGCACGGCCCGCGCCTTCGCCCATGACGGGCAGGCGCTGCCTCTGACGCTCTCCGGGATGCAGTCCGCGGCCGACGCGGCCCTCGATGTGGTCGAGCGGATCTTCTTCTACATGCCGATGCAGCACGCCGAGAGCCGCGAAGTGCAGGACGAGTCGGTCGCCGCCTACCGGCGGCTGCGCACCGAAGCGCCGCCGGAGCTGTATGCGACCTTCGACGCGTGCCTGCGCTCGGCGGAGAACCACCGCTTGATCATCGAGCGCTTCGGCCGCTTCCCGCACCGCAACCGGCTGCTCGGACGCGCCGCCACGCCGCCTGAGCTCGAGTGGCTCAGGGCGGGCGGCGAGAGCTTCGGTCAGTAAGGAGCGCGCGCCGGCTCACCTCATCCCTCGTCGGCGAGCAGCCGCTCGAGCGCGCGGAGCCGACGCTCGAGCGCGCGCTGCAACTCGAGCAGCTCGAGCGCGAGCGCCGCGCCGCTCACGTTCACACCCAGATCCCGCATCAGACGGCTGACGATGCGCAGCCGGGGCAGGACCGTCACCGGGAACTGCCACTCGGCGGCGCGCGCCTCGCGCGGGGAGAGCACGCCGAGCTCGGCGAGCTCCGCGACGGCCGCCAGGTCGAGCCGGCACAGCCGGCAGAGCTCCGTCGCGGCGATCCAGTGGCTCTCGGTGAGCACCTCGGCAGTCAGCAGCGGCGGCGTGCGGCTCATGTGCGGTTCCCCTTTCGCTCGGCGCGCGGATCGAAATCAAGCGTGCTGCGCATCTGCTCGTAGAGTGCTCTGGCCTCCGGCGTGGACGCCGGCGGAAGCACCACTTTGAGCTGCACGTACTGGTCCCCGGGCGGCTGGCCCGGGAGCCCGCGGCCGCGCAGCCGCAGCATCGAGCCCGACTGGGCGCCGGGCGCGATGCGCATCTCCACCGGGCCGCCGAGTGTCGGCACGGTAACGCTCGTGCCGAGCGCCGCTTCCCAGGGCGCCACCGGCAGTGTCGTCGTCACATCGCGCCCGTCGAGCTGGTAGCGCGGGTCAGGAAGGATGTGCGTCTCGAGGTAGAGATCGCCCGCGCTGCCACCCTCCGGCGCGGCCTCTCCCTGGCCGGCGAGACGGATCAGCTGTCCCTCGGTAACGCCGGCCGGAATGGTGACCCGGACGGTGTGGGTGCGCAGCTCCAGCGTGCCATCGGCCTTGAGCTCCGGACTCTTGAGCTCGAGCAGTGTCGTCGTGCCGTGAAACGCCGCCTCGAGGCTGATATCGATGCGCGCGTGGTGGTCGCGCCCGCCGCGCGCACCGCGCGCCGCGAATGGCGAGCCGCCGCCGAACAGCGAGGCGAAGAAATCGCTGAAGCCCCCCTCCTCGAACCCGCCATCGGCCGCCTCGCCCGCGCGGCGCGCGCCGCGCGCTTCCGGGCCGCCGCGACCACCGCGGAACTCAAAGCCGCTGCCCCAATCGGGCGGCGGCCGGAACTGCTCGCCGGATTTCCACTGGCTGCCGAGCTGGTCGTAGGCCGCGCGCTTCTCGGGATCCCTTAGAACCTCGTAGGCCTCCTGCATCTCCTTGAAGCGCGCCTCGGCGTCCTTCTCCTTGCTCACGTCCGGGTGATATTTGCGCGCCAGGCGCCGCCAGGCGGACTTGATCTGCTCGGCGGTCGCGGAGCGCTCGACGCCGAGCACCTTGTAGTAGTCGCGGAATTCCACCGATCGATTGTATGGGCGCAGGGCCTAAAAAAAATGCGCCGCGAAGCGGGGGAAGTCGCATCGCGGCGCGCAGGAGCGAACACGGGGAAGTTGTTCGCAACCAGGTCTCAAGGCACGGGGTCATGGCAAAATGGATCACGCCCCCGCAGCCCGCGGGCGCTTTCACTCGTAAAGCCCCGCACCCGGATCTGGAGCAAGAGCTGTGCCAGATGAATAAGGTCAATAAATCAAATAGTTATAAGTCTGCGCACCCCGAGCCGCCAGTGACAGGAATTGTCAGTTTGGACCGAGGCCGAGCAGAGTCCGGCCCTACCGCGGCACCACCTATCGCGGCACCACTGGCACGCAGGACTGCGACTGCTGCTTGAGCGAATCGCACAGCGCCCGCGCCTGGGCCTCGCCGGCGGCCGCGACCTGCAGCCGGTAGAGCTCGCCCGCCGATGTGTCGGCGGCGACCACCGTGGGTGTCAAGCCTGCGAGCTGCGCGGCGAAGCGACTCTGCAGCCGCTGCCACTCCCGGTCGGCGCCCGCCTGCGAGCCGAAGGCACCGAGCTGCACGGCGTAGCCGGTGGCCATAGGGCTGCCGAGCGGTGCGGTTGCAGAGCTCTCTGCGAGTGCGCCCGCCGCTGGCGCGGATGTAGCGGCCGGCAGGGGTGAAGCGGCCGGCGGCGTGCGCGCGGCGGTCGCGAGCTGCAGCAGCTTCACCCCGCTCGGCGGGGCGGCCTGTGCCTCGGGGCTCTGCGGCGCAATGCGCGGGATGGAGCCGAGCGCGGCGCTTTCGATGCGGATACGCGCCTCCTGGGAGTACCGCCCGCCCGGGTAGCGGGTGACAAACTCCCGGTAGGCCTCGAGGCTCCCGTCACCGAGCGTGCGCTGCCAGTCGCGCTCCTCGGCGAGCTGATCCAAGCGCGCGCGCGCCTGGCGGGCGAGCTCGCTGCCCGGATGCTGCTCGAGGAAGCGGGCATAGGCTTCGGTGGTATCGGCGGCTTCCGCGGAACGCCAGTCCTGTTGCTCGCCGCTGCAGGCGGCCAGCGCCACTCCCACAGCCAGCAGAGCGGCGGTTGCGGCTCGGAATGTGATCATGGTCGGCATCCTTGTGCGGCCGGCGGCCCGTATTATGACGCCTCGAAGCGCACCCGGAGGCAAGCCGGGCGCAGCCGAGGTAAGCCTGTGTCCGAGCCCGAAAAGCGCAGACTCCTGGATCAGATCGGCGAATCGCCGACTTTTGTGGCGCCGGGATCCCGTCTGACGGGAGATCTGGAGACCGACGGTCCGCTCGTGGTCTGCGGCGCGGTCCGCGGCGACGGGCGCATCGCCGGTGCGCTCAGCATGGCTGCCGGGTCCGAGTGGCAGGGGGAGATCCACGCCCGCGCTGCCGTGATCGCCGGGCGCATCACGGGCAAGCTCGTGGTCGAGGAGAAGCTCGAAGTGGGTGCATCGGCGGTGATCCGGGCCGACGTCGTGGCGCGCACCGTGGCCATCGCCCGTGGCGCCGTCATCGAGGGGGCCGTGACCGTCACGAGCGGCGAGCCCGTCACCCGCTTCGAGGAGCGGCGCCACGGCGAGTAGCGCCCGCGTTCCGCTGCAGCACAGGGCGCCAAAGTCGCGCCTCAGGGCCACCCCAGGAAATCGCGCATGCCAAGACAGGCGAGCATCAACCTGTGATCAAGACGCGCGATTTCCTGGGGACCCCGGCGGCGCCCCTCTAGGCGCCGAGCTGCGCCAGGATCTGGCGTTCTGCCCACGTCGGGCCCGAGACCCGCTCGAGGAAGCCGCAGTGCCCGCCATAGCGGGTCAGGGTCACTGACAGCGCTGCCGTGTGCGCCAGGCGCGTGAGAGCGCCCACGGGGATGATCGGATCGTCGAGCGAGAGCAGGATCCTCGAGGGCACCTCGAGCGTCGCGAGCCGCTCGCCGGTGAGGGAATAGCCGCGCAGGTACTCCTGCAGCGTCGCAAATTCCGAATGGCGCTGCACGAGCTCGGCGGTCATGCTGCGCAGGTCGCGCAGTTGCGCGATGTCGCGGAAGTCGTAGAACTCGGGCCAGGCGGCCTGCTTACGCCGCAGCGAGCGCCGCCACTTGCGCAGGAAGTAGTGCTGGTAAGCCGGCAGCGTGTGCTCGAGAGCCGCGAGCGTCTCCTCGGGATCGAGCACCGGCGAGACCGCGATCACGCCCGCGAGGTCGAGTCGCTCGGCCCGCGCGCGCGCCGCCACCCGCAGCATGAAGTTGCCGCCGAGCGAGAACCCCACCAGGTGCAGCGGGCTCTCCGCGAAGCGCGCCTGCAGCGCCCGCACGGCGCCGATCACCTCCGGCAGGCGGCAGGAGTGGAACAGCTCGCGATTGAGGTGGTGGGTCGCGCCGTGATCGCGCAGGTTGAGGCGCAGCACCTCGAAGCGTTGCTCGAACAGCAGCTGCGCGAGCGACAGCACGTAGAGGGATTCGGCGCTCCCCTCCCAGCCGTGCAGCACGACCACCGCCCGGCCGCTGCCGTGCGCCGGGGAAGAGGCCAGGCACTGCAAGCGCACGCCCGCGCCGCAATCGAGCAGCAGCTCGCGCTGCGCCGCGATGAGCGGCGCGGCACGGCGCACGATGCGGCCGCGGCGCACGAAGATGCTGGCGAGCATCGACTGCACGTGCCGGCTGCGCAGCCAGCGCGGCGGCCGGAATCCCTCAGCCGGCGGCATGCGGGGGAGGGCGCGCGCTCAATGGACCCGAATTTCGACGCGGTTGTTGACGGCGGCCGAGCGGTTCCAGTCCCCGGCGGTGAGGTCGCCCGCCACCTGCGGATACGGTATCAGGAGATTCGCGGCATCGCCCACCGACACCTGCACGTCGAGGGCGCCGTTAGTGGCGACGCGGGTTGCGCCGATGAGGTTCGCCAGTGCCAGCGGCATGCGCTGCGTGGGCGAGAGCGAATCCTCCGCGGGGTTGCCGACGATGTCGCACTTGGCGAACGGCATCTCCTCCGGTGGCAGCGAGTAGCCGTCCGCGGCGTTACCGACCAGACAGAAGCGGCCGGTGTACGTGCGCACGTCCACGACTCCCGCAGCCTTCTGCCGCGTGAGGCGCGCGAGGAGCTTGCCGATCGCCTCGAGGCGCACGCCCCCCAGCGCCTCCGAGCCGTAGGGCACCTGGATGATCAGCGGTCGGACCTCCGCTGCCGGCAGCGCCGCGGCCCCTGCCGCGGCAGTACCGGCCGCGCCTGTGCTCGCCACGCCGGTGCTCGTCCCGGGTGTATTTGCCGCGGCTCCGGCGGCGGGCCCCGCCGCGGTACCCGCCGTCACACTGCCCGCGGGCGCGGCGCCGGCCTGTGCCCGCAGCTGCCCGAGCTCGACGGCGAGCGAGTCGAGGAGACGGACGCTGCGCCAGGCGAGTGCGGTGCTGCCGAGCGCGAACGCCAGTGCGACGCAGGCCACGATCCACGCCCACGCCGGCTCCGGTACCCTGCGGCGGCGTCGTGCCTGCGGCAGCAGCGGCAGGGACTCGAGCAGCAGCGCGCGCACCTCGGCGGTGATGCGCTCGGTCTGCGTATCGATGCCGGCGATCAGCGCGCGGCGCAGCTCCGCGAAATGCTCCCGCAGCTCGCCCTCGGTGAGCGGCCGCGACGGCGCGGCGTGCCCGGCGAGCCCGGCGTCCCTTGCGTCCCCGGCGTCCCCGGTCCCTTCGACCGCGCTGAAGGTCGACTGCTCGCTCGAGCGTCGCTCGGGAACCAGGTGCAACTGATACAGGACCTTCGAGACATCCGCCGGCTTGATCTGCTTGGGCAGAACACCCACCGCTCCGAGCGCCCGCACCTGACCCAGGTACAGCTCGCCCTCCTGCGAGGTGTACATCATGATGGGGATGGTGGCGGTGCGCGGGTCGTTCTTGATGACCTTGACTGCCTGCAGGCCGTCCATGCCCGGCATCAGGTGATCCATGAAGATCACGTCGGGACGGTTGTTCGCCAGGTAGGCGATCGCGGCTTCCGCGGTCTCGGCGCTGTCGACGTCGATGTTGTAGCGCTCCAGGGCGCGGGCGAGGAACAGGCGCGCGGACTTGGAGTCGTCGACGATCAGCGCCCGCTTTGCGCCCATGCTCCCTGACAGTGATGAGTCCGGTTGGCTGAAAGTGTAGCTCAGCACTTGCGGCTTTCAACCGTCGCACCCGGGCGACGCACGCAGCGTGCCGGCACGGGGAAGGGCGTGTCAGGAAATGCGGGCCGGCGCGACCGCTCCGGCCGCGCCGGCGCTGTCAGGCTGCCGCGCGCGCCGGCAGGCGCGCGGCGTGCAGCGAGTCGTAGAGCTCCTTGAGGCGCTGCGCCTGCGCCGCCGACGACCAGGTGCGCGCGTAGCTGCGGCCGCGCGCGCCGAGCTCGTGCCGCAGACCC
>JASHTN010000222.1 GCA_030040525.1 Gammaproteobacteria bacterium
GGACTGCCCCTGGCCGCGCCGCTAGTCAGAACTTGTAGGTGGCCCCGAGCATGAAGAATCGCCCGACCGCCCCATCCTGGTCGAGCGCCGCGTCGTAGTGCAGCTCGGCGCCGCCGCCGTAGGTCTGCAGGTCGACCGGCGCATCGGAGTTGAACAGGTTCGTGATCGAGCCGTGTACCTCCAGATGATCACTGACCGCATAGCGCGCGTAGAGGTTGAAGTCGGTGAAATGCGCCACCGAGCAGTACTGCGCCCAGGGAGTGCCGGCGACACTGGTCCCGACGAAGGCCGGGCCGTACGCCGACGGCGCACCGGAAGCGAGTGCCTCTGCGCACGTGTCATAGCCTGCCGACGGGTCGGTGATGGAGAAGGAGCTCGTGTAGTTCATGCTGAGCGTTGCACTGAACGCATCCTTGTCCCAGGTGACGGAGGCCACGGCGCGATCACGCGGGTTGCCCGTATCGCCGGAGATACTCGACGGCCCGTGAGTTCCGGCCAGGTAGAAGGTCGTGCCCGCGTAGCCGTACTCATACTGGAGAATGCGCGTGAAGTTGATATCCGTGGTCAAGCGGCCGAGCGCACCGAGATCGAAGCGGCTGCGCATGTCGACGTCGAACCCCGCGGTCGTCGTGATGCCGGCGTTCACATACGGAACCAGCGTATACGCCGGCGGGGTGACCGTCTCCACCGCCTGCGGGCAGGTGCCGCTCGTGACTGTGGCCGTACAGACCTCGACCTTGGTCGGCGGCCCAAGAACGGTCTGCAGGAACGGCGCACCCAGCCCGCCGGCCGCGGACGCCGAGATGATGTCGTTATTCAGCTGGATCCAGTAGTAATCGACCGACGCGTTGAACTGCTGCAGCGGCTCGAAGATGACTCCGAACGTCGCGTTCTTCGAGGTGACGGCCTTCAGATCAGGGTTAGCGACTGAAATTCCGATGGCCGGGTAGGCACAGTACGCGTTGACGGTGCCCTTCACATTCGGCTGTCCGTTAGGGCAGAGACTCGGGACGTCAATATTGCCCTCGCCGAACTCCACACCCGCCGTGGCCGATTCGGATATGGACGGCGCGCGAAATCCCTTACCCCAGGTGCCGCGGAACGTAACCCAGTCGATCGGGGTGAATTTCAAACCGAACTTCGGCGTTGCCTGACCGCCATAGGTATCGTAGTGGTCGTAGCGAACGGCGGCGTCCAACTCCAGCTGTCTGACGGGTTTGCCGCCGACCTCGACGAAGGCCGCGGTATCGTCCTGAGAACCGACCGAATACACAGCCTGGCTTCCCGGTATTTCCTGAATACCCTCCTGGACGGACAGTGGAGTCGGGTCATTCTGGGCCTTGTGGAAGTACTGCGCCCCCGCGGCCAGTGTCAGTGGTCCGCCCGGCATTTGGAACAGCTCACGCGTGCCGTGGAGATCGACGACGTCGAGCGTACTCGAGGGATTGGTGACTTCGGGCGGCGCAAATAGCTGCGTACCGTTGGTGCTGAGTCCCGGAATGTAGGTGAGGTTATTCAGGTCTTCCTGCACTACGGCCGGCTCAAGATAGCCGTAGATGACGACGTGCATCTTGGAATACATGAGGCCCACGTCGGCGTCGAGGTCCCAACCGGCGGCAGTGCCCCTGACATCGGCAAACAGGCGGTAGGTCGTGGCCTCAGTGTCTATCACGTTCGGGCCGACATCGGGGAAGCTGTAAACCAGCTCGGCCGGCGCCCCGTACGGATTCTGCGGAGAGTCAGCCGGCAGCGTGAATATTGGAAACACGTTGAGGTGCGGCGTCACCCCGGGGCCGAAATTGACTGTCTGGACAGAGCCGACGTCGACGCCGGTTTGATTGAGCGCGTGTCCGAACGGCGGCGACTCCGGCGCAATCTGCTCGGCGGTGCTGTCGAAGATCGAGGCGGTCCAGGTCATCTTCCAGTCGCCCGCGAGCGCCTTGGTGAGCTTGGTCAGGAAGTTCGTCTGCTCGGTGGGCGGCTGGATCTGACCCGGGAAGGAGAACTCGCACTTTCCGGCGGCCTGGGCAGCCTCGCTGTTGCACGCCGGCTGTGGTCCTTCCGTGAGGAACGTCTCAGCGGGCTGATGAGCATTCGCCGCCGTGACCATGGGATTGATCAGATAACCCTGAATGCTGTCCGGATACGCGAACAGCCCCTGGGTGGGAGAGCCCGGCGTCTCATTGAGGCCGTTTGGGAAACCGCTCCAGTTGAGGTTGGTCCACGGCGCGCTGCGGCTGGACCCCCAGATCAGCTCCTGCCGGTGCCAGTCGAGGGCCGCATAGATGTTGTAGCCGTCGTTGGTCAGATCGCCCGAGCCGAGGATGCCGGCGGCATGCCAGGTCCAGCCGTCGTTGTGCTGCGTAGCGCCGCCCTCGGCGGTGAGCTCGGCCCCGACGTAGGTCGGTTTGAGCTTGACGTTGACCACGCCGGCGATTGCATCCGCGCCGTAGATCGCCGAGGCGCCGTCCTTGAGCACCTCGATGCTGTCGATCGCGTTGAAGGGGATCGCGGTAACGTCGACGAAGCTGCGCTCGCCGTCATCGCTGAGCGGGTAGGCCACCATCCGCTCGCTGTCGACGAGGGTGAGCGTATCGCCGACGGTCAGTCCGCGCAGCGCGATGCCGGACCCACCCGCCGCGAAAGCCTCGGTGAACGCCTGGTTGAGCGTGCCCTGACCGTTGACGGCGAGGTTGCGCAGCACGTTGTCGACGTTCGTATAGCCGCTGTTGACCAGGTCCTGGGCGCTGATGACCTGCACCGGGCTCGGGGTCTCGGTGTCGGTGCGCTTGATCAGCGACCCGGTGACGACGACCTCCTGGATCGGCGCTTCGGCGGCCGGTTGTTGCTGGGCCGCGGCCGTGCCGGCGTAGGACATGACCGCGAGTGCAAAGCAGGGCGTGAGACGCGCTATTGCGCCGGTGATCCGCATGATGAGCTCCCCGATGGCATGTTTATGGTGTTGCGCGAGCGCAGCATCGGTAATTGGTTCCGGTCCCCGCCGGGCGACCGCCGGTGGTGCGCAAGCGCTCTCCCCTGTAACGAAGCATAGTCAAATTCCGGCGCGATAAAAAGGACGTTGCCGATGTACAACAGGAGTTGCCGGGGGCGCGGGCAGCCGGCGGGAATTGACTGGAGCGGGTGATGGGAATCGAACCCACGTTAGCAGCTTGGGAAGCTGCAGTTCTGCCATTGAACTACACCCGCAGCCGATCGCGATCTTAGGAGCGCCGCCGTGCGCTTCGCAACCTCGCCGCAGCGATCGTCCTCGCCGCGTGGCTTGGCCGCATCGTAGCCCAGGAGTATAAGGAGTCGCGCCGCGGGGCACGGAAAGGAGGCTGCGATGCAATCCGAGGCCGTGCTGCAACGGCATCTGCTCATCTGGCAGGACCCGCCGCCCTGGCCTTTCCTCTGGCGCGGGCTGCTGCCGCTGCTCGCGCTGCTCCTCGCGGCAGCCTTTGCCGTAGGTCCGGTCGCGCGTCAGTGGATCGAAGCCACCGTGCAGCGCGAGATGCGCGCGCAGCTCGATGCGGCCGGCGAGGGCTGGGTGCATCTCGCGGTTTCCGGGCAGAGCGTCACCCTCTCGGGCGAGGCGCCGACTGCGGATGCCGGCAGTCGCGCGCTCGCGCTGGCGCGCGCTGCAACCTGTCCCACGTGGACCGGCAGGCGGCTCTGCGCAGTCAGCGTCTCGGGCAACTTCACGCTGGCCCCGCCGGTCACGGCGGCCGTGACAGCGGCGGCTGCAGCGCTCGCTGCCCCTCTCCCCGCCGTCACGCCGGCCAGCGCGCGCAGCTGCGAGCGCTCCCTGGCCGGCCTTCTCAGACGCAGGCAGATCGACTTCAAGTTCGGCAGTGCTGCCATCGCGACAAGGAGCGCGCCGCTCCTCGAGCGGCTGGCAAGGCAGGTGCAGGACTGTCCGGGGACGATCCGCGTCGAGGGCTTCACCGACAACGTCGGGCCCGCCGCCGCCAATGAGGCACTGAGCACCGCGCGCGCCGCGGCGGTACGCGAGGCGCTCATCGCGCGCGGCGTGCCGGCACAGCGGCTCGAGTCGCTGGGGTTCGGGTCGACGCACCCGGTCGCGAGCAACCGCTCGGCGAGGGGCCGCGCCCGCAACCGCCGCATCGAGTTTCACGTCGAGCTGGATCCGACCTGAGGCTTCGGTCCTCGAGGAGCAACAAACATGGGCTTTCTGCTGGCGAAGATCCTGTTCCTGCTGGTCGTGGCGGCGGTGGGCGGGGCGCTGCTCGCCTGGTGGTGGTTCCGCCGTCACTACGAGGACGTCACCTTCGA
>JASHTN010000223.1 GCA_030040525.1 Gammaproteobacteria bacterium
CTCGCGCATGCCCCAGCGCAGCTCGCGCAGGCCTGGCAGCTCGACTGGAGCGCGGCGCTCGCCCCTCTCATACCCGCCACCAGCCTGTACGTCGTCGGCCGCGGACCCGGACTCGCCGCCGCGCAGGAGGCGGCGCTGAAGCTCAAGGAGACCTGCGCGCTGCACGCCGAAGCGGTCAGTGCCGCGGAGCTGCAGCACGGGCCACTGGCGCTGGTGCGCCCGGGCTTTCCACTGCTGCTCCTCGCGCAGCACGACGCGAGCCACGCCGGCGTCGAGCGCCTCGCCGCCGCACTCGCCGCCCAGGGCGCGCAGGTGCTGCTCGCCGGTGCGCGCGCCGCCGGCGCCATCGGGCTGCCGACGCTCGCCGCGCACCCGGTGATCGAGCCGCTGCTGCTGGTGCAGAGCGTTTACCGGCTGGCGAATGCGCTCGCACTCGGACGCGGCGCGGATCCCGACCGCCCGCCGCACCTCGCCAAAGTGACCGAGACCATCTGATGACGCTCGCGCTCGTCAACGGCCGGGTGCTCGAGGGTAGCCGCTTCAGCACCGCACGCTGGGTGTTGATCGAGGGCGGGCGGATCAGCGCCGTGGTGGATGCGCACGATCCGCGCGCTCAGGGTGCGCAACGTTACGACCTCGGCGGCGCGCTGCTGCTGCCGGGCTTCATCGACTCGCAGGTGAATGGCGGCGGCGGCGTGCTCTTCAACGACGCCCCGAGCGTCGAAGCGATCCGCACCATCGGCCGCGCCCACCGCCGCTTCGGCACGACCGGCTTCCTGCCGACGCTGATCAGCGCCGACCTCGAGGTCGTGGCGCGCGCCATCGGCGCGGTGCGTGGCGCCATCGAGGCGGGGGTCCCTGGCGTGCTCGGCATTCATATCGAGGGACCGTTCCTCAACGTTGCCCGCAAG
Source organism: Gammaproteobacteria bacterium (assembly GCA_030040525.1). Lineage (GTDB taxonomy): Bacteria > Pseudomonadota > Gammaproteobacteria > Steroidobacterales > Steroidobacteraceae > 13-2-20CM-66-19. The sequence continues at coordinate 912 of JASHTN010000223.1, forward strand.
GGCGTGCACGATCCGGCCAAGCTGCGCGAGCTCGAGCCCGGAGCGGTGGGCCTGCTGACCTCGCTGCGCACCGGCAGGACGCTGGTGACACTGGCGCCGGAGATGACCACCCCGGCGATCATCGAGCAGCTGGCGGCGGCCGGTGTGGTGGTCTCCGCGGGCCACACCAACGCCACCTACGCGCAGCTCGAGGAAGCCCTGCACCACGGGCTGACCGGCTTCACGCACCTGTTCAACGCCATGTCACAGCTCACCGGGCGCGAGCCGGGCGCGGTCGGCGCGGCGCTCGCCGACCGCTCGAGCTGGTGCGGCATCATCGTCGACGGCGAGCATACTCACCCCGCGGTGCTGCGCATCGCGCTGCGCTGCAGGCCGCACGACCGCTTCATGCTGGTCACCGACGCCATGCCGAGTGTCGGCACGCGCGTGCGGTCCTTCAGGCTGCAGGGCCGCACCATCCGCGTGTCCGGCAGCGTCTGCCTCGACGAGGACGGCCGGCTCGCGGGCTCCAACATCGACATGGCGAGCGCCGTGCGCAACGCGGTCAGCATGCTCGGCGTACCGCTGCCGGAGGCGGTGCGCATGGCGAGCGAATTTCCGGCGCAGTTTCTCGGTCTCGCGTCCGAGAGCGGCAGGATCGCCCCCGGCTGCCGCGCCAACCTGGTGGCGGCCGATGAGGGGCTGCGGGTGATCGAAACCTGGATCGACGGGCGCAGCTCGGCGGACGACGGCGCCACCGCGCCTTGAGCGCGCCTTCGCGAGCCAAGCCGGCGGCGCGGTCTTCAGGCCCCGGGCGCCTGAAACCCCCGCTCGCGGTAGGTGAGCACCAGCGTGTCGCGCACGCCGCGCCGATCGCGCGAGCGAATCGGCGTCGTCTCGTGAATCACCCGCGCATCGTCCAATAGCAGCATCGACCAGGGCTCGCGCATCGTGAAGCGCACGCCGGTCGAGCCGCCGGCCTCGAACACGCGCGTCTCGCCGCCCTCGATGTCGCGCCGGCCGGCGAGCACCAGCGCGACGAAGTCCACGCCGTCGCGGTGCGCGCCCTCGGGGGTCGGGCGGCCGAGCCCGTTCGCGGTATCGATGCGGAACTGATGCGCCTCGACGTACCAGCGCTCGACCGGACGCACCCCGGCGAAGACCTCGCCGAGCGCGATCACGAGGCCGCGCCATGCGGCCGATTCGGCCACCGCCGGCGTGATGGCCTCGAACCAGCGCTCGAGTCCGCCGTGCAGGGCGTTGTAGGCGGTCGGCTGCCAGTGGGCCCGGTGTGGCACCGCCTCGAGCGCCCCCGCCCCGGGGCTTTGCACGAAGCAGCTGTGGCGGCGGGCGCGATAGTTGCCGCCGTCGCGCAGGAAGGCATCGCGCGGCAACTCCTCCCAGCTCGCGCGCAGCTCATCGAGCCCCGCGGTGTCCACCCCGAGGGCCGCGCGCGCCTCGGCCGCGCTCAGCTGCGCGTAGCCCGCGCGGCTGAGCGCGGCAATCAGCGCGGCACGTGCCGGCGTGGACGGCATGCGGACTTGTACCATCGGTGCGGCGGATGCGCCATGATCGGTGCGGTGAGCCCAAGTGCGCGTGCCTGGCTGCCGCTCCTCGCCATCGCCGTGGCGGGCTTTGCCGCCTCGGCTCAGGCCGCGCAGCGCCGCCCAGGCGCGGCGCCGGCGCCGGCCGCGCCCCCTGCCCTGCCTGCCCTGCCCGTCCTGCATCTCGAATTCGACCCCGGGGATTTCGCGGTCGGCGGTGCCGTGCTCGGGCAGTGGGTCGAGCGCGCGGCGCACATCGTCGCCGCCTACTACGGTGGCTTTCCCGTACGCGAGCTCACCGTGCGCCTGATCGCAATGCCCGGCGACGGCGTGAGCGGCGGAACGACCTACGGCACGCCGCACGCCTTCATCCGGCTGCGCGTGGGACGTGAGGTCACCGCGGCGCAACTGCTCGGCGACTGGGTGCTGGTGCACGAGATGACGCATCTGGCGCTGCCGGACGTCGGCGAAGAGCACGCCTGGCTCTCCGAAGGACTCGCCACCTACATAGAAGGAGTCGCGCGCGTGCAGGCGGGCAACCGCGCGGAGAGCGACGTCTGGGCGGAGGAGCTGCGCTCGATGCCGCGCGGACTGCCGCAGCCCGGCGATCGGGGTCTGGATCACACCCACACCTGGGGACGCACCTACTGGGGCGGCGCGATGTTCTGCCTGCTCGCCGACGTCGAGATCCGGCGCCGGACTCACAACCGCCTCGGCCTGCAGGACGCCGTGCGCGCCATCGTGCGGGCGAGCGGCGGGCTCGAGGCCGATTGGCCGATCGAGCGGGTGTTGCGCACGGGAGATGCCGCCGTCGGCACCGCGACACTCGAGGAGCTGTATGCGCGGATGCGCGCTGCGCCGGTCACCCCGGACCTGCCGCGGCTGTGGCACCAGCTCGGCGTCGACCCCGAAGGCGCATCGGTGCGCCTCACCGAGGATGCACCGCTCGCCTCCGTACGGCGCGCGATCATGCAGGCGAGAAAAACCCCGTCATGACCGCGGTCACCCCGATGACGCCGCAGATCAGCAGATACTCGGCGGCGAGCGACGCGCGCAGGCTGCGCAGCGCCGCAGCCTCGCCGCGCTCGACCGCCGGCACCAGGCGCAGCCGGTTCCAGGCGGCGAGCCCCATCAGCAGCACGAACAGCGCGACCTTGAGAAGCAGCAGCCGCCCGTAGGGCTCGAGCAGCGCCGCGGCCGCGGGCAGCAGCAGCACCGCCATGCCGGCGCCGGCGAGCGCGATCAGCGGCACCAGCCACACGGCAGCGGCCGAGAAGCTCGCGAGCACCCCGGCCGCCGCGCGCAGCGGCTCCTCGCGCGTCACGCGCGCGAGCGGCCAGAGCGCACCGAACCAGAAGGCGAGCACCAGAGCATGAGCCATGAGCAGCGGCGCCAGCAGCCAGCGATGCGCGCTCGCCAGCGTGTGTCCGGTGAGCGTGAAGGAGCCGGCGGCGAGCACCACGGCCGCGAGCGCG
>JASHTN010000224.1 GCA_030040525.1 Gammaproteobacteria bacterium
TATCGGCCGCAGTTTTACTTTCGCACGACGGATGTGACGGGGACGATCGAGTTGCCTGCCGGGGTGGAGATGGTCATGCCCGGGGACAACATCAAGATGACGATTGATCTGATCAGCCCGATTGCGATGGAGGACGGGCTGCGCTTTGCGATCCGCGAGGGCGGCAAGACCGTCGGCGCGGGTGTCGTGACCAAGATTTTGAAGTGAATGAGCACGGAACCAACAGTCTTATCCGGCGCGCAGCGCCGCTTCATTCAGCGGCTTTGCGGTCTGCCGCAAAGCCGCTAGGAGTTGCGCGCAGCGCATGAAAATATGGCAAACCAGAACATCCGTATCCGGCTGAAGGCGTTCGACCATCGCCTGATCGACACGTCGGCGAAGGAAATCGTCGAGACGGCGAAGCGCACCGGCGCCACCGTCAAGGGTCCGGTGCCCCTGCCGACCAAGATGGAGCGCTTCACGGTGCTCGTCTCCCCGCACGCCGACAAGGACGCGCGCGACCAGTTCGAGCTGCGCACGCACAAGCGCCTCATGGACATCATGAATCCCACCGACAAGACGGTGGATGCGCTGATGAAGCTCGAGCTGCCGGCGGGCGTGGACGTTCAGATCAAGCTGAACTGAGGTCTACCGGCCGGTCGGCGTGTTGGCGGAGGCGCCTTCGGTCGCAGGAGACGCGAAGATATTCCCGATCCAGGGCTTTGAGGCACGATAGGCAGCAAGGCGCTCCTGCATCGCGTCCGGATTGCCCCAGTGCAGCCGGCTGGCCTGATCGAGGGCCCGCTGCTGCTGCTCCGCCGCGTCCGGGAAGTCACCACTCGCAGCCTGTGCTGCGGCGATCGCCTCATAGAGTTGGGGATCTGACGGCACCAGGTGTTTGCTGAGCCGGTCAGCCGCCGCGCGCGCGCGCGGGATCACGCACGGCCTCGAGCGGTGAGGCTGCGAGCAGCGCGGCGACGTGGCTCAGCACGTAAAAGTCGTCGGAGGCCGATGCCTTCTCCAGCAGCGAGCGGGCCTGGGTCAGTTGCTCACCGGAAGGCGTGCCGTCGAGCAGCCGCATCGCGAGCGCCAGCTGTGCGGCCCCGTCCCCCGCGGTCGCGGACGCCTGCAGCCAGGGGAGCATCTTGTTGTTCTGCTCGCAGCCCTGCAGGGTCATGAAGCGGCTGGCGGCCCAATACTGCGCCCTCGCGTCCCCGCTTTGGGCGGCTGAGAGGAGCAGACGGTGAGCCTCATCGGCCGAGATGTGCAGCGAGCTATCCAGCGTGGCCGCGAGCCCGACGAGGTATTGCGCACTCGGCACTCCGTAGGCCGCGAGCTCCCGTACCTGCTTCAGCTTCGGCATATTCCACAGCGAGCCGCCCCTCATCATGTATTGGAATTTGACGCGGTATTTCGACTCTATGGGCACGCCTGCCCGCGTGGCCGATCGATAGCGGCTGCTCATGGCGATGCGAACGGCGGAGGCAGAGAAGTCACTGCTGGGCGCTGCCATCAACACTTCGGGGTCGCGGGCGACACTGTCTGCTCCGACGCTCACCTGAACGACGACGAAGCCTTCCTCCAGGCGTCCCCGGTCGGACCAGGGATAATCTCCAGGGGTTGCATCAACCCGAAGCAGCTGCGCCGGCACGACATCCGGGCAGTGAGCCTCTACCTGCGGCACGGGCAGGACTGTCTTGAGCAGACCCGCATGGCCATATCGGCTGACGATGTCCTCGGCGGTTTTGAGTTGCTCATGGTTGAGTGTGGCGCGCACTGCGGCCAGTTTTTCGGGTGGAAGCTGCGTGTCGCCATTGTCGGCTGCTGCGGTGAGCCATCCGACGGCTGCGCCGAGATCCTTTGGCCCTCCCTGACCCTGCAGCGCCATGGCACCGAGGTCGTACTGCGATCCGGCGTGACCGAGCTCGGCAAGCCGCAGGAACTCCGCGTGGGCCTGCTCGTAGTGTCCCTCGCTGTAGGCCTTGAAAGCCTCGGGGAAGTCGGCTCGGGCAGGCAGGCCGAGGGCAGCGCCGAGGAGCGCGAGCAGGAGCGCCGCTGCGCACACCACGCTGGGTCTCTTCACGGTCTTGTCTCCCAGGCCGCGCGATCTCCGCGTCGCGTCTATGTCCCAGCGAAGTCTAACGCGGCCTTCGCCACGGCGGTCCGCTCGGGACTCAGCGGGGGCCCGCCTGGCCCTGTTTTCACGGTTGATTGAAGTCCGCGGCGCGCCTATACTGCGCGCCCTTTTCGCCCCGGGAGGCTCTCCCGTGGCGGTCGCGTGAGCGGCATCGGGCGAGGTTGGAGAGGGTCCTTCGGGCCCCGGGAAGCTCCAAGACCACTCGAGACGGCGCAGCCCTGCGGCGTGCGCGAATCTCCTGTTGTCTCAATAGCTTAGCTCTGTGCCCAGGGCTTTGGAGTGCTGCCCGCAGCACCCGTGTGAGAGGACGGAGATGGCTATCGGACTCGTCGGCCGCAAGGCCGGCATGACGCGCGTATTCACGGAGGCCGGGGAGACCGTGCCGGTGACCGTGATCGAGGTGCTGCCGAACCGCATCACACAGGTCAAGGCGCAGGAGAAGGACGGCTATCGCGCCGTGCAGGTCACCTACGGCACGCGCCGCCCGCAGCTCTATTCGAAGGCGGTCGCCGGTCACTACGCGCGTGCCAACGTGGCCCCGGGGCGGGCGCTCGTCGAGTTTCGGCTGAGCGATGCCGACAGGACCGAATTCAAGCCCGGCACCGAGATCAAGGCCGACCTCTTCAAGGAGGGCCAGGCGGTGGACGTCACCGGCACCACCATCGGCAAGGGCTTCGCCGGGACGATGAAGCGTCACCACTTCGCCGGCGGTTACGCGAGCCACGGCAACTCCGTCTCGCACCGTGCGCCCGGCTCGATCGGGCAGCGCCAGACGCCAGGCCGCGTGTTCAAGGGCAAGCGCATGTCGGGGCACCTCGGCGTCGTGCGCCGCACGACCGAGAACCTCAAAGTCGTGCAGGTGGACCTCGAGAGAAACCTGCTGCTGATCCGCGGCGCCGTGCCCGGACATGAGGGCGGCCAGGTGATCGTGCGCGGATCAATCAAGGCCGCGCGCCGCGCCAACCGCAGGACCACCGCCCCGACCAAGGCCGGCGCGGCGGCGCCGAAGGATCCGGCAAAGGCCAGCAAGAAGTAACTCATGAAGCTCAAGTCAGTCAGCGGCGGGGCCGAGCTGCAGGTGTCGGAAGCCGCCTTCGGCGGCCAGTTCAACGAGGCGCTGGTGCACCAGGTGATCACCGCGTACCGCGCCGCCGGGCGCGCCGGCACCAAGGCGCAGAAGTCGCGCGCCGAGGTGAGGGGCGGCGGCCGCAAGCCCTGGGCGCAGAAGGGCACGGGTCAGGCGCGTGCCGGCTCGAACCGCTCGCCCATCTGGGTCGGGGGCGGCAGGACCTTCGCCGCCAAGCCGCGCGACTTCACGCAGAAGGTGAATCGCAAGATGTACCGCGGCGCGCTGCGCTCGATGCTGGCCGAGCTGGCGCGCACCGGGCGGCTGCTGGTCACCGACGGCATCAAGCTGACGGCGCCGAAGACCAAGCTGCTCGCGAGCCAGCTCAAGGCGTGGTCGCTGCCCTCGGTGCTGATCGTGGTCGAGGCGGCGGATGAGAAGCTCGCGCTCGCGGCGCGCAATCTGCCGCACGTCGAGGTCATCGGGGTGACGGCGCTCAGCCCGCTCGCGCTTGCCGCCTACGACAAGGTGCTGATGACGGTCGCCGCGGTGAAAGCGATCGAGGAGCGCCTGCAATGACCGCGCCGCGTGCGAGCCGCATGAGCAAGGAGCAGCTGATGAGCGTGCTGGTTGCGCCGCACGTGACCGAGAAGACCTCGCTCGCCATGCAGAACCACAACCAGTACACCTTCCGGGTGCGGCGCGATGCGAGCAAGGCCGACATCAGGAGGGCGGTCGAGCTCATGTTCGAGGTCAAGGTGGTGGGGGTGCAGGTGGTTAACGAGCCGGGCAAGGCGCGCCGCTTCGGCCGCGTCCTCGGCCGCACCCAGGACTGGAAGAAGGCCTACGTCAGCCTCGAGTCCGGCCAGACGATCGACTACGAAGCCCGCGCCAAGACCTGAGGACTCGAAGCGATGGCGCTCATCAAGTACAAGCCGAGAACCCCGGGCACGCGCGCGGCGGTCAAGATCGACCGCTCGCACCTCTACAAGGGCGGGCCGGTGGATGCGCTCACGGCGCACCAGAGCAAGACCGGCGGCCGCAACCACTTCGGCCGCATCACTACCCGCCACCACGGCGGCGGCACGCGGCAGAAGTACCGCATCATCGATTTCAAGCGCGACAAGGACGGCATCACCGGCACCGTCGAGCGCCTCGAGTACGATCCCAACCGCACCAGCCACATCGCGCTCGTCAAGTATCCGGACGGCGAGTGGCGCTACATTCTCGCGCCGAAGGGAGTGAAGCCGGGCGACGAGGTGCGCTCGGGGGCGGATGCGCCGATCAAGCCGGGCAACGCGATGGCGCTGCGCCACGTGCCGGTGGGCTCCATCGTGCACAACGTCGAGATGAAGCCCGGCCGCGGTGGCCAGCTCGCGCGCAGCGCCGGCGCCTCGGTGTCGTTCACTGCGCGCGAGGGTATCTACGCGTACCTGCGGCTGAAATCCGGCGAGACGCGCAAGGTGCACATCGACTGCCGCGCCACGATCGGCGAGGTCGGCAACGACGAGCACAACCTGCGCAGCTACGGCAAGGCGGGCGCGCGCCGCTGGCAGGGAGTGCGGCCGACGGTGCGCGGGCTCGCCATGAACCCGGTCGATCATCCGCACGGCGGCGGCGAGGGCAAGTCCGGCCAGGGCAACCCGCACCCGGTGAGCCCCTGGGGCTGGAACACCAAGGGACTCAAGACCCGCCACAACAAGCGCACCGACAACATGATCGTGCAGCGCCGTAAGAATCGAATCCGATGACAGTTGAGAGTCAGATATGCCACGCTCGCTGAGAAAAGGCCCGTTCGTCGACCTGCATCTTGCCCGCAAGGTGCAGACCGCTGTCGCCAGGAACGACCGCAAGCCCATCAGGACCTGGTCGCGCCGCTCGATGATCGTCCCGGAGA
>JASHTN010000225.1 GCA_030040525.1 Gammaproteobacteria bacterium
AGCCCCGCGGCGCGGGCACCGACGGCGCGCTACGTGCGCGCCGCGCGCGCCATCCCCGACACTGCCGGGCTCGTCATCGGCATCGAAACGAGCTGGGGCGCGGCCGAGCTCGCCGTGCGGCTGATGGGCGAGTTCAACGTCGACAACGTGCTTACGGTGCTCGCGGTGCTGCTCGCCTGGGAGATCCCGTTCCCTGATGCGCTGCGCGCGCTCGCGCGCTGCCGGCCGGCGAGCGGGCGCATGGAGATGTTCGGCGGCCGTGGCCTCAGCCCGCTCGCGATCGTCGATTATGCGCACACGCCCGATGCGCTCGCCAAGGCGCTGCGCGCCGCGCGCGCGCACTGCCGCAGCCAGCTGCGCGTCGTTTTCGGCTGCGGCGGTGACCGCGACGCCGGCAAGCGCCCGCTGATGGGCGCGATCGCCGCCGAGCTCGCCGACGACATCATCCTCACCGACGACAACCCGCGCACCGAGCAGCCGGCGGCCATCGTCGCCGACATCGTCGCGGGCGTTGCGGCCCGGGCGCCGCTGGTGGTCGAGCACGATCGCGCGCTCGCCATCCGTCTCGCCCTGCAGCGCTCCTCCCCCGACGACGTGGTGCTGATCGCCGGCAAGGGCCACGAGGACTACCAGGTCATCGGCACGACGCGCCGGCCGTTCCGCGACCAGGCCGTGGTGAGCGCCGAGCTCGGCAGGCTGCGCGCATGAAGCGCACGCTCGAGACTTTTGCGCGTGCCTGCGGCGGCCAGCTGCGCGGCGCCGACGCCGCCTTCAGCAACGTGGCGAGCGACTCGCGCACGCTCGAGCCCGGCGAGCTGTTCGTCGCGCTGAAGGGTCCCAACTTCGATGGCCACCAGTTCGTGGCGGCGGCAGCAAGCCTTGGGGCCGCCGGCGCCGTGGTTGAGGCCGAGCAGCCGCTCACCCTGCCGCAGATCGTGGTGCGGGACACGCAGGCGGCGCTCGAGCGCGCAGCTGGCGTCTGGCGCGCTGCGTTCGCGGGCCCGCTGGTGGGCGTCGCCGGCAGCAACGGCAAGACCACTGCCAAGGAGATGACCGCCTCGATCCTGCGGCAGACGGGCAAGTGCCTCGCGACCCGCGGCAACCTCAATAACCACATCGGCGTGCCGCTGACGCTGCTGCGCCTCGACGCAGCGCATCGCTTCGCGGTGGTGGAGATGGGCGCCAACCACGCCGGCGAGGTCGCGCGGCTGGTGGCACTGGCCCGCCCGACCATCGGCATGATCACGAACGCGGGCGCCGAGCATCTCGAGGGTTTCGGCAGCCTCGAGGGCGTGGCGCGCGCCGAAGGCGAGATGGTCGCCGGTCTCGAGCCATCGGCCACCGCGGTCATCAACGCGGACGACGAGTTCGCGGGCCTGTGGCGCGCCTCGACGCCGGCGCGGGTCGTCACCTTCGGCGTGCGCGCCGCGGCGGATTTCGCTGCCAGCGCGGTGCGCACCGCGCTCGGCGCTGCCGGCTTCGAGACCTCCTTCCTGCTGCGCGCACCGACGGGCAGCGCCACCATCCGCTTGGGCTTGGGCGGCGCGCACAACGTGGCCAACGCACTCGCGGCCGCAGCCGCGGCGGTGAGCGCCGGCGCCACTCTCGAGCATGTGGTCGCAGGTCTCGCCGCAGTGCGCGCCGTCGCCGGCCGGCTCGAGCTCCGGCTGGCCAAGGGGGGCGCCTGGCTGATCGATGATTCGTACAACGCCAACCCCACCTCGGTGCGCGCCGCCATCGAAGTGCTGGCACAGCTGCCGGGACGGCGCTGGCTGGTGCTCGGCGACATGGCCGAGCTCGGCGAGTTTGCCGCGGCCGAGCATGAGGCGATCGGCGAGTTCGCGCGCGCCCGCGGCATTGAGCGCCTGTACACACTCGGTGCGCTCGCCGCGCGTGCCGCCGCGAGCTTCGGCGCCGGCGGGCGCAGCTGCAGCGATCTCGCGGCGCTCTCGGCCGCGCTCAGCGCGGCGCTCGAGCCGCCCGCCGCCGACGTGCGGCTGCTCATCAAGGGCTCGCGCATGAACCGCCTCGAACGCGTGGTTGCGGCACTGCTGCCGGCGCCAGCTCAGGCTGCGGGCGGGCACTGAGATGCTCTACTGGCTGACACAGCAGTTCGCCGGTCGCGTCCCGGGTGCGCACGTGTTTGCGTATCTGACCTTCCGCGCGATCCTCGCGATCATCTCCGCGCTGGTGCTGTCGCTCGTGGTCGGTCCGCCGATGATCGCACGGCTGTCGCGCTACCAGATCGGACAGGTGGTTCGCGACGACGGTCCGGTGAGTCACCTGCCGAAGGCCGGCACGCCCACCATGGGCGGGACGCTGATCCTGGTGACGACGCTGGTGAGCACCTTGCTGTGGGCGGAGCTTTCCAACCGCCTGGTGTGGACCGTGCTCGCCGTCACCTTCGCCTTCGGCTTCATCGGCTTCTACGACGATTACCTCAAGCTCGTGGTACGCAACCCTACGGGGCTCGCCGCGCGCTGGAAGTATCTGTGGCAGTCGCTGGCCGGGCTGGCCACCGCGGCGACGCTCTACTTCACCGCGGCCGATCCGGCGGAGACCATGCTCTACCTGCCGTTCGTCAAGAATTTCCGCGAGCCGCTCGGCGCCGTCGGCTTCATTGCGATTGCCTATCTGATGATCGTCGGCATGAGCAACGCGGTGAACCTCACCGACGGGCTCGATGGACTCGCGATCATGCCGGCGGCGCTGCTGAGCGCAGCGCTCGGCATCTTCGCCTATGCGAGCGGCAATGCCGTATTCGCGCACTACCTGCAGATCCCCGACATCCGCGGCGCCGGCGAGCTGCTGATCTTCTGCGGCTCGCTGGCCGGCGCGGGACTCGGGTTCCTGTGGTTCAACTCCTACCCGGCGCAGGTGTTCATGGGCGATGTCGGCGCGCTTGCGATCGGCGCGGCCATCGGCGTACTGGCGGTGATCGTGCGTCAGGAGCTGGTGGCGCTGTGGATGGGCGGGGTGTTCGTGCTCGAGACCGCCTCGGTCATCCTGCAGGTGGCGTCCTTCAAGCTGACCGGCAAGCGCATCTTCCGCATGGCGCCCATTCATCACCACTTCGAGCTGAAGGGCTGGGCGGAGCCGAAGGTGATCGTGCGGTTCTGGATCATCTCGCTGCTGCTGGTGCTGAGCGGCCTGGCCACGCTGAAACTGCGATGAGCGACGCCACCGACAAGCGCGCCGCGGCGCCTCCCTACGCCGTCATCGTTGGGCTCGGCCGCACCGGGCTCTCGTGCGCGCGCTATCTGGCCGCGAACGGCTGGCGGCTCGCGGTCACCGACACGCGCGCCGCGCCCCCGGAGCTGGCCGGGCTCAGCGCGCTCGATGCGCGCATCCCGGTGCGCCTCGGCGGGCTCGACCCGGGCCTCCTCGAGGGCGCGCTGTGCGTCGTGGCCTCACCGGGAGTCGCGCTCTCGGGGCCGTTCTTCGACGCGGCGCGCCGCCGCGGCCTGTCGATCGTCGGCGACATCGAGCTGTTCGCACGCGCGGCGCGGGCGCCGGTCGCCGGCATCACCGGCACCAACGGCAAGAGCACCGTGACGACGCTGCTCGCGCGCATGGCGGAGCGCGCAGGCGTCAACGTGCGCGCCGGCGGGAATCTGGGCGAGCCGGCGCTCGAGCTGCTGGCGGCGGCCCCTTCGCTCTACGTGCTCGAGCTGTCGAGCTTTCAGCTCGAGACCACCACGAGCCTCGAGTGCCGCGCGGCGACCGTCCTCAATGTCAGTCCCGACCACCTCGACCGTTACGCCACGGTTAGCGAGTACGCCCGCGCCAAGGCGCGCATCTTCGCGCGCTGCGACACCGCGGTCATCAACCTCGACGACCCGCTGGTAGTCGCCATGCCGCGTGCCGCGCGCCGCACGCTCAGCTTCTCGCTGCGCGCGGCCATCGGCGCCGACTACGCCGTCGCGATGCAGCGCGGCGAGTGGTGGCTGTCGCGCGCTGGGACACCGCTCCTGCCGGTAGCGGCGCTGAAGCTCAAGGGGCTGCACAACGCCGCCAACGCGCTCGCCTCACTCGCGCTCGGCGAGGCGCTCGAGCTGCCGCTGCCGGCCATGCTCGCGGCGCTCAGCGAGTTCGCCGGTCTGGCGCACCGCGCGCAGTGGGTGCGGGAGGTGCGCGGCGTCACCTACATCAACGACTCCAAGGGCACGAACGTGGGCGCGACGCTGGCGGCGGTCGCGGGCCTGCCGGGCCCGCTGGTGATGATTGCGGGCGGCGACGGCAAGAACCAGGACTTCGCGCCGCTGGCCGCCGCGTTCCGCGGCAAGGTGCGGCACGCGGTGCTCATCGGCCGGGACGCGCCGCTCCTCGAGCGCGCGCTCGCCGGGGTGTGCACCCTGGAGAGCTGCGGCTCGCTTCCCGAGGCGGTGCGGGCCGCGGCGCGCGCGGCGCGCCCCGGCGATACGGTGCTGCTGTCGCCCGCCTGCGCGAGCTTCGACATGTTCCGCGATTACACCCAGCGCGGCGCGGTGTTCACGCAGGCCGTCGAGGAGCTTGCTGCATGAGCGCATCCAGTGCCTCGCTCATGAGCTTCGCGCGCGGCAACGCCCGCAGCGGCCCGGTGTACCTCGACAGCGTCACGCTGGCGCTCGCCGCGGCCATCGTGCTGCTCGGGCTCGTGATGGTGACCTCGGCCTCGGTGTCAATCGCGAGCCAGGAAACCGGCCAGCCGTTTTATTACCTGGAACGCCAGCTCCTTCTGACCCTGCTCGGCGCAGCCTGCGCAGCGGTCATCTTCGCCACCCCGACCCGGGTGGTGGAGCGGGCCTCGGGCGCGCTGCTCGCGCTCGCAATGGCGCTGCTGCTCGTGGTGCTGGTGCCGGGGCTCGGGCATGCGGTGAACGGCAGCCGGCGCTGGCTGCACCTCGCCGGCCTCAACTTTCAGGTGTCGGAGCTGGCGCGCGTGCTGGTGCTGCTGTACGTCGCGAGCTACGCGGTGCGGCGCGAGAGCGAGCTGCGCGAGAGCTTCCTCGGCCTCGCCAAGCCGCTGGGGCTCCTGGCGCTCGCCGCCATCCTGCTGCTCGCCGAGCCCGACTTCGGCGCCGCGACGGTGCTGTTCGCCGCGGGCTTCGGGCTGCTGTTCCTCGCGGGCGCGCGACTGCGCTACGTGCTCGCGATGACCGCGATCGCCGCTGCCGGCTTCGCGCTGCTTGCCGTGAGCACCAGCTACCGCGTGCGTCGCATGACGACGTTCCTGCATCCCTGGGCCGACCCGTACAACAGCGGCTTCCAGCTCACGCAGTCGCTGATCGCGATCGGCCGCGGCCAGTGGTTCGGCGTGGGCCTCGGCGACAGCGTGCAGAAGCTCT
>JASHTN010000226.1 GCA_030040525.1 Gammaproteobacteria bacterium
CCCTGCGCAGGCGATTCCTGCGGCGATGGTCCCCAGTGGGATCTCGAGTGCCTATGAACGAACGCGTATCAGGCCGGTCGTCGCCAGCTCCCATAGTGTCCAGTGACGACGCGATTGCCCGGCAGGAAACGGTATTGCGAGGCCAATCTCACGACAGAATCGGCGATGGGACCGGCTCTGGAAGGCCAACTGAGTCCCCTCTCTCGCAACATACTGGTACTCCGTCGTGGACTATCGTGACTGGGTGGTGACCGAGGACGCTGTTTTCGGACGCCATGCGGCGGTGCTTGTCACATGGCGAATGAATCGTATTTGAACACGTAAGCGGAAGCCTGGAGGTGGAGCAGGCGTAAGCAGACGCGGGCCGCTGTGTCCACCGCAGAATTAATTTAAAGAGTCAGGCATAGTCAGTGAAGGAGGCCGTTGTCGGCCAAAATCAACCGCCTTGCGGGTTGATCCGTTTTCACCGCGCGCTCGGCAGAGACGCATGGAGTCATCCGTGAAACCAGCTATATCTACCCGTCGCCACTTCATACTCTGGGCCGGAACTTTGGCGGCCGCGCGTTTTGTTCCGGCTCTCGGAAGCGAATCCGACACAGTCGCGCCGCAGCCCTACTTCGCCACGTTGAACCGGGCCCTCGAGACTCTTGCGAAACTGGGGGCTCCGGTAGCCGAGGCCGATGCGAGACAGCTCGCGGCGCTGACCCGTCAAAGTGACCACGCCGCCGTCGAGGCGGCCGAAAAGATCATCGATCGCTATACGCTGGTGCGAGTCGCCCTCGATGCAGACGGAGTTGGACGCACGGTGGCGGCCGGCGCGCAGAGAACGCTCATCGAGCAGGGCTGGAGCGTATTTCTGGTGCGGGTGTCCAATCCCTCTGGCGTCATGCGCGAATTCATCACTGATGGCGGGGCAGACTTCCTTACAGAGGCCTCCGGCGCCTCTCGTGCGCTGATACCCGACACAGTCAATCCGGTTCCCGAAATTTCATCGAGCTGGTACAGCAGCGAACTCTACGAGGCGCCTCCCCTGCAGGCTACGCTTTCAGGCGCGCCTGTAGAGTATCGGGTCATCCAGCTCTACAGTCGCGATCGCGGGCAGCGCAGAGCGAATCTCTCTTTCCGTGCGCCGCTCAGATACGAAGGGGCGGGCTGGGTGGAGCGTGTCTCGGAGATCAGGGCCGCTGCGCTGCAGTTTGACTGCCTTCCGTCTCGCGATGTGCTGCTGCGCATCCATGATGCGGATGGCCGCGGCTGCATGGCATCGCTGACGATCAAGGACAAGCTCGATCGGGTCTATCCTCTGCAAGCCATGCGGCTGGCGCCTGATATGTTCTTCCAGCCTCAGATCTATCGGGCGGATGGCGAGACCGTACGTCTACCGGACGGGGAGTACACGGTAGGGAGCCAGCGCGGGCCGGAATACCTGCGCACGCTGCAGACCGTGGTCGTGGGGGAGGCACAAAGTCGAATTGAGATCCGGTTGCAACGCTGGATCGATCCAGCGAAGTGGGGATGGTATTCGGGGGATACGCACATCCATGCAGCTGGGTGTGCTCACTATGAGCACCCAACCGAAGGAGTTTCACCTGAGACCATCATCCGCCATGTGCGGGGTGAGGGGTTAGCGGTCGGGGACATCCTCACTCAGGGTTCCAGTTGGTACTATCAGAAGCAGTTCTTCAGCGGTCATGCGGAGAGCCCGCCCGCTGGGCTCGAGCACCCGGAGCTGCAAGCGGCGAATAACGCCAGCTGGCAGCCGCGGCCGACGCCGGAGGATACGGAGAGTCTTCTGCGCTACGACGTCGAGGTGTCCAATTTCCCCTCCAGTCATTGCGGGCATCTGGTGCTGCTGCGGTTGAAGGATCAGGACTACCCTGGCACGAAGAGCCTCGAGGATTGGCCATCCTGGAATCTTCCGATCCTGAAATGGGTGAAGGAGCAAGGCGCGTTCGGCGGATACGCTCACTGTGGGAATGGAATGACGGTCGATTCGACCGACCTGCCCAACTATGAAATACCTCCTATGGACAACAATGGCACTCAAGAAGGGATCATGGACGTCACCCACGGAGTTTGCGATTTTCTCTCGGGGGCGGATACCTTCCCGATCGCCGAACTCAATGCTTGGTATCACATGCTCAATTGCGGCTTTCGCCTGGCGATGATCGGCGAGACCGACTGGCCATGCCGTACGGATGACCGCGTGGGGGCCGGTCGCAGTTACGTCAGGCTCGATCATCGACCCGTGGACGATACGGGATACGAGGCGTGGGTACGAGCTCTCATTGAAGGACGGCTCTATTACGGCGATGGCCGCAGTCACTTCCTGGACTTCAAAGTGAACGGACGACGTACCGGAGAAGGAGACCTCACCCTGAAGAACTCAGGGCCGGTGTACGTCGAAGCGTTCGTGGCCGCGCGCTTGGAGCCGGAGATCACGCCAGAGACCACGCCGGAATCCAATCGCCTGGGCTGGCATATCGAGTGGGCAAGAATTGGCAAAACACGCGACGTCCCCATAGAGCTGATTGTGAATGGGATCGCTGTCGATAGGACCACGTTGCTAGCGGACGGAACTCCAAGGCGAATAAGGTTTAAGACGTCGATCGCGCGAAGCTCCTGGGTTGCCTTGCGCATCATGCCGTCCTCGCACACGCATCCGGTCTTTGTCATGGTCGCCGACAAACCGATCCGAGCTTCGAAGCGGAGCGCAGAGTGGTGTCGCGCATGCGTCGATAAGGTATGGGAGGTTAAGTCCCCAATGATGCGAGACAGCGAACGGCCGGCGGCCGCTGCGGCCTTCGACCACGCTCGCGCGACCTACGACAAGATCATTAGCGAGTGCGAGGTTGCGTGAGGACCTGCGCTACTACTCTCGTTGCGAGCGTGTTGGCCACCTCAGCAGTGGTCCACGCCCAGACCCACGAGCACGCGCACGAATCCGTTTCGCCGACAGATCCGCCGATAACGATCACCATCAATCCCGAAGCTCGTGTCAGCGTGACGCTAGCGGGTGCACTCCCGCCGCCTGTGGCCTGTGGAACCGCAGCTGAATTCCGCGTGAAAGTTATCAATCAAGGATTCGTGACCTCTCGGCTCGAGGCGCAGTTCGTTGGGAGCACGCCCGTCGGGGCTAAACTGACCGTTGATCCGCAGCCCCTGAAAGGGGTGCCGGAGGAGCTGCGCGATTTACGTATCACGCTCACGACGCCTGGCCCTACTGATGTGACCGTATCCTTTCGGACCCACAATAATACGCCCGATCTCGGCGGCCGCGATCGCGTTCATTTCCTAATGAGCTGCCTGTAGAAGCCCATGAGCGAGTACATGCTCCAGTGGACAAGGTTCAAACGCGCAGAGGATCGCGCACAGCACGCTGCTCCTTCGGATAGATGTAGCCTGTCGGGAGGAGCGCATTCTGCAGCGCTGCTGCCCCGCGAGACCCTGGCGGCTGGGCGCTAAATCTCCGCGCGAAATCCTGCTAGGGCTACAAGGGGATGCCGTGCGTCACGAAGAATTCCCGCACTGCTGTAAGGTGTTGCTCGTAGTCACGCCAGCGGCCGACCGAGGTGCGATAAATAGGCCTGCGCACTTGTGGACCGCTCGGCGTGGAAACCGCGGACTCGTTCTTGTGGAAGCGCAGACAGTTGTCTGTCCATTCAAGTTCACAATGCGCCAGAAGTCGGCGCGACTCTCCTTCGAGGTCGTCGACCAGCGATTCGTATCGCAGTTCCAGGATCCGCTGCGGGAAGAGCTGCTGCCAGAATTTCATCAGGCGGTCGAAGAGCACGTAATAGGCGGCAGCATCCATGAGATCGAAAGAATAGTTGAAGTGCGAGGCGTTCACCGCAAATACATGCTTATAGTTGCTCCAGACGCTGTCGAGCGGATGCCGCCGCACGAGGACTATCTTAGCGTGTGGCAAAGCACGCGCAATGAAACCTACGTAGAAAAAATTCATCGGCAGTTTGTCGGTAAAACGCAGGTTCTGGCGCCGATGCGGCGCGGCGAGAGTCATATAGAGTCGACCGAGCGCAGCGGGCGAAATGGCGCCGCTCGCAGCAATGGTCTCCTCATCGATCACACTGGGAGACGCCGATGTAGATAGGCGCCTGACCGCGATGGGCATCGCGCGCAGTTCGCCAGCGGCTTCTATCAGAGGGTGAGATGCCAGAATCCGCTCGGCCAGGGTGGTTCCAGTTCTCGGCAGGCCCACGATGAAGATAGGAGCCTCCGTCAAATCGCTTTCGCCGTGAAAGTACTCAGGTTGCGCGAAGCTCTGCATCAGCCGGTCGAAGATCCCGCGATCCCGATCGATGTGATAGCCGAGTTCGGCTTTACACCGACGCTTAGCAGCATCGACGTGCCGAAACGCGGAATCGTGATCACCCAGGTCTTCGTACTCCTTGGCTAGTGCGTAACTCACCCCAAGCTGCTCGACGCCGTCGTGGACTCGCAGCAGCAATTTCTCCAGTCGGCCGATGTGGTTGGATTCGACTGACTGTTTCTTCACGTGCGAGAGCGCTGAATGCGCTGCGATAAAGTCTGGGTGTGCCGCGATAAGCTTCTCGTAGTGCTCTGCCGCTTCGTCGAAGCGCCCGACGTATCCGAGTGCGCTCGCCAGATTGAAACGCATCTGTGCGTGAGCCGGATTCTTGTTAACCGCGCTCTGAAAGAGCGGCACGGCTTTCTCGTGCGCCCCCAAGCGGGTGTAAACGTTAGCCAAGGTGTCGACACTGAGTGCGTCCGTAGGCTGCATCTGAGCGGCACGGTCCGCTGCATGCAGCGCCTCGTCATCCCGTCTCGCCAACACCAGGCATTTCGCATAGTGAGCGAGATATTCGCCGCTAGGCTTGAGCTTAATGGCATGTTCGAGGGCCCGTATGGCCGGCTCCACGCGACCTTCGTTCGCCTCGGACATAGCCAGCAGAAAGTACCCTTCCGCGAAGGCCGGCTTGGCCCCGATAAGTTGCAAGCAGAGCCGACGGGCCTCGTCATTGCGCGACCCATTCAGGGCTTCTTGTGCGGCGCGGTACAGGGCCGCTGGATCATTCATTTAACTAATATACCGTCGAAATCATTCAACGATCGGCCAGGCGGACCTGCGGCATCCTGCTCCAGGCCTTGTCTGGCACACTATCGCTGCATTTTCAATTGAAGCCTAACCGGCTGACGACGACCATGACCACAAGCGTCACTGCAGCGAGGCCGACCAGCGCCCGCCAGAATATGGGCACGGGAATCGGTGCAGGCGTTCCCGGCGGCAAGCGCTTGACACCGCTGAGCATCGCCAGGATCAGATTGTCGCCCTTGTAGAGCCAGTAATACAGGATCGCCACGAGGTGCAAAGCAATCAGCACCAACAGCAGGTCCATGAGTATCTTGCTATGCCAGGCCGCGATTACTCGGCCGGTCTCGAAA
>JASHTN010000227.1 GCA_030040525.1 Gammaproteobacteria bacterium
TTTAGCTTGGCGGTCTTGTCGCGACTGTAGACCGTGGCAACCAGCGGATTAACGGCCGCTTCAACGAGGCCGTTGCCGAGCCCGACACTCAGGGTGCCCGCAAACAGCAACGTGAAGCCCGTGGCGAAAATCGTTACCGCGATGCCGAGCACGTGCATGAGGAAGGCGAGCGCAAGGATGCGCCCGAGACCGAGCAGGTCGACGAGCTGGCCGCCGACAAAGATCGCCAGAGTGAAGCCGTACGCCCAAGCGCTGGCCGTGAGGCCTAACTGGCTCTTGTTGAGCGCGAAGCGCGTACCGAGCTCGCCCAAGATGTCGCCGCGGATCGCGAATGACATCGAAGTGGCGGCGAGCGCGATGCAGCTTGCGATCAAAAGCCGCGAACTGGGCGGCGCGTCTGCCTGCGGGCTGTTCGTGAGGTTACGACCCGGCTTCATGGTCGCGCGCGGACCTTGGTCCGCCTGTCTCCTGCCGGCATCCGCCTACGAGGCCGCCGAGGAGTGTCATGCCAAGCCCACTCTCTTTAGAACTTCAGGCGGCGGGCCGTCGAAACGCTTACGCGGGACATTGCCGATGAATTGCAGGTCGCTGCGACCCTGCGGCGTAGTGTAGAAGCCTCCGGCCGTCAAGTCACGGTAGCGCGCGAAGAACTCCGCGGCTCGCCTGAGCTCCGGCTTGGCTCTTGGCAAGTAGCAGATTTCGTCGCAGATCGAGCGCATGCGGGCCTCATCGAGCCGCGCGAAATTGCCTTTAAAACGTCTTTGCGCTTCCTGGTCGAGCCAGGCAAAGCCCTCGAGAATCGTTTTGCGGTCTGCCGCCTGCTCGGGATACGGCGCACTCACCCATTCGTCGAGAAAATCGATGACACCAACGGCCGAAGCGCTCGGCGAATGAGCGTCGAGAGGGATGATCAAATCGCTCAGCGCCGTGGCCGTGCGGCGCTGCTCTGGCGTGAACGTCGGTGGCCACAGTTCACCGGGCTTGTAGATCCTGCTGAGGTCCGGATCCGTGCCGTAGCCTCTGCCACGCGGCGGCGCGGCGCCCGGGATGTCCGCCAGCGCCCTGTTTCCGAGCAAGCGCGTGGACGCAGCGGCCGCCAGCATCCATTGGATCGTGGTGCGACGATCCATTCAAATCTCCTTCCGGCGTATGCGGTCCAGGATGTGATCGGAGGTCCGCCAGGCATTGGCCATGATTGTAAGCGTCGGATTCTTGTCAGCATTGGAGGGGAACACCGCGCCATCAGTGATGAAAAGGTTAGGCACGTCCCACGTCTGGCCCCACCTGTTTACCACAGAGTTCCTGGCCTCGGCACCCATGATCGCCCCGCCGACCTCGTGGATGACCGATCCGCCGTTCTGAATCGCCCTGGCTCCGTCCTTCTCCGGCGGCGCATTCACACTGCCGCCCATCGCCTCGATAATGCTGGCGAAGGTCTGCTGCATGTGCGCCGCCTGCCGCGTCTCATGCTCGGAGAACTTCCAGTTGAAGCGCAGCACGGAGATACCCCATTTGTCCTTGACCTTCGGATCGATCTCGCAGAACGAATCCTCGTTGGGAATCATCTCCCCGCGGCCGTCGAAGCCGACAAAGGATCCGTAGTAGCGGCGCGCGTCCTCTTTGAATTTCTGTCCATAGCTGCCGCCAGTGAGGCGTTCGAGGTGCGCGCACGTGCCAAGATCCGGCATGTCCTTGCCGCCCCCGAATTCAATGTGGTAGCCGCGCGCGAAACCGAGCTCGCCGGCGAGTTGCTGCTTGTAGAGCCACCATGGCGCATACATGTGCATGCCACCCGCCCCGAACTCGTCGTGCGGGGGCAGGCTCTCGAGTAGCGGAATCTGTCCGCCGAGGGCCGCGCCCACGGTGTCCATCAGGTACTTTCCGACCTTACCGCTCGAGTTGGCGACCTTGGAGTTCAGCAGGATACGCACCGACTCGCAGGCGCCCGCGGCCAGAACCACGGCCCGTGAGCCGGCGCGGCGCGCTGCACCGGTCTTCTTGTCGATGTAAGTGACCCCGTCTGCATGGCCGTCTTTGCTCAGCGTGACCGTATGCACCATCGCGTTACAAAGGATGTCGAGCTTGCCGGTCATCAGCGCCGGTGGCAGGTGCACGGTGGTGGACTGATAATTCGCACGGATCGCACAGCCGCGCCCGCAGTCGGTAGCCCAGAAGCACGCCGCGCGCCGCCGCATGTCCATCGCAATGATCTTCTGCGCGCTGGCGTTATACGGGTGCAGCCGCGCGGGCGAGCGCTGCCAGTCCAGCTGCTGGGTCAGAACCGCGCGATGCGCCGCCACGCTTGGGATCCCGATCCTCCCGGCGCGCTGCGCGATCAGCAGCTCGCTCACGCGCGGCTTCGGCGGGGGAAGTAGGCAGCCCGGTGGGGAGTTGGGCGTGTTCTCCAGGCCGTCGTTTCCGCCATAGACGCCGATCAGCATCTCCACCTTGTCGTAGTACGGCGCCATCTCCTCATAGCCGATGGGCCAGTCGAAGCCGAGACCGTCGCGGCTTCTGGGCCTGAAATCATAGGGACCGTTGCGCAATGCGATGCGGCCCCAATGGTTGGTTCGTCCGCCTAGCATGCGCGGCCGCCACCACTCGAACTTGCGACCGGGCTTATCGATGGCGCTCGTATAGGGTTCGCCAGGGATTTCCCAGCCGCCGTCGATGGTGGCGTCGTAGAACTCGTCCTGTTTGTCAGGCGTACCGGCGTCCCGTAGCGGAGCCTGATCCGGTGTCTGAAACATAGGAGTTTCATGGACGGGGTCGTACCGTCGCCCGGCCTCAAGCATCAAGACCCTGGCTCCCTCCATGCAGAGGGTGTAGGCGGTCTGGCCTCCCGCGGCGCCGGAGCCCACCACGATCACATCGTATTCGTTATCGAGGTCGGGTGGAGCGACGAAAGGCATGTCGACCCGTTTGCAGTAGGGCTGCGTTGGATGCTCTCCCGATACGCCGCTCAACGTCAATGGGACTCATCATCCCTCCTCATGGGGCCGCATTAAATCGGGCGCGAGCGTGTGTCGTTGAATGCGGCATCTATCGGGTGCCAGGGTGTGAACGTGGTCACCAGCTCCTGGGCTTGCCTCGTGCGCGCGGCCTCGTAGCCTTTAAAGAGAATCTCGTGCACGTGAAGCTGCTGCGGCCCGCCACAGGTTGGTTGCGCGAGACCCTGGATGC
>JASHTN010000228.1 GCA_030040525.1 Gammaproteobacteria bacterium
TTGAATACGGTGGGGATCGTGGACGAAGGTCGTATTTCCGGGGACATGGAACACTCCTATCAAGTAACTAAGGCGAAAGCACCGGCCATCGCCGCGCGCTACTACATGCATCGCAACTTTTTCATCAATGATCCAGATGCATTCAGCGTGCAGGAAGTGGCCCGCCCGACCTCAGTCGTCGGATCATCACAAGCACCGCTTTCCTTGAGCGAAGCACAGGCCGCGATCGCACTCGCTGCGGTGTCGGGAGGGATGTTCGAGATCGGCGATGACCTCCCCACGCTCGGCTTTGAACCGGATCGACTTCAGCTCGTTACCAACCCCGATTTATTGCAAATGGCCACGCTCGGACGAGCTTCGGTGCCGGTCGATCTTCTGACGTACAGCGCGGAGGACGAGCAGCCAAGTGTCTTCTTGCTGAGAGAGGACCAGCGCCAATGGATGCTGACGGTCTTTAACTGGACCGAGCAGCCGAAATCCCGGGTCTTGAAGCTCGCCGAGATGGGCGTTCCCACTGAACACAGTCTGCGATTGCACGACGTACTCGGAGCGGATCAACGCCTGACTCTCGAGAAGGGTACGATTCGCCTCGGCGATGAGCCAGCGCGCTCGGTGCGGATGATCAAGATCATCGATGAAGCAACCCCCACCGCGGCCCCGACGGTCACGGCGCAGGTGCCCGCGCACGCGGCAGTAGGTGAGAGAGTGAGTTTCACTGCCACTGCAGCTCAGGGGGGTGTTCCTGCCTTGGCTTACCACTGGGATTTCGGCGACGGTACTACTGCTGATGGAGAAGACCAGCAGCACAGCTACACCCTTGCGCGCACCTATATGGTACGACTGACAGCTGATGGGGTAGACGGCGTGCCGGCATACGCAGCCTTCTCCCTGGTCGTTCAGGGCGAGGTAGCTCAGGGGCCTCCGCGACGCTATGTTGATCCTAGTGATTAGGGTACGCCTGCTAACGAACTCCGCCTCGAGGCAAGAGGTCACGAACCCCTGATTTAGGACTTCTACCGATTCCCGCAAACAACAAGAGGCGGCAACGCCCCTGCAAGAGTCGCGCTCGCTTCAGGGTTGATAATGACCGCCCACGGGTCGAAAGCCTGCCCGCCATCCGTTGTTTGCCTGCCTCAACAGCACCGCGAGCAGCGCGTAATAACTGTCCGTCAAGAAGCCTTCAGAGCCGGATGGTGTTCCGTCCCACTGCCGCCAATCATTCGACATGCCGTTCGCACCGCGGTTTTCGAAACCGCACCTGTCATATTCGCCGAGCATCGCGAAGAGAATTTTGTCGGCTTCTTCCCGCCGGCCCAAATCATAGAGCGCGGCCAGGGTAAAGAAGCTAAACGCACCGGTGGCTCCGCCATTCTCGTATTTTTGAAACCCATCGGAATTGTTCGGCAGCGTCCCGCATCCGAAGCGTCCTTTGCCGCGCTTGTCTACACAGTCGTCTAGGGCCACTGATACAAGGTTCCCCGGTAATCCCATGTTGAAGCTGTCGTACCCTACTTCCCTCATCTTCTCCATCAACTTGTCCATGATGGCGTTGGCCTGCCTTATCGGCACCAGGCCATAATGAATTGCAGCGCCGTTCACCCAAAGGAAGTAGTAGTCGTGCAGCTTTCCATCGGCACTCTTCCACCCGGCAAGAACGCCTGTCGTCGGATCAAAGAACTCGCGATAATAATTTTCGCGCAACTTTGCGGCCGCACTCTCGTAACGTCTCGCATCGTCGTCCCTGCCGACTTTCCTTGACATCATCGCCATATAGCCCAAGGCACGATATGCGAGCGCGTTGGCGTATGCATCCTCGTGGCCAAATCCGATCGTGTCCCACCAATTTGACGGCCGGAATGTCGGTGTTGCGTCGTTCCAGATTCCTGAATTACCGCTGATGCTGTACTTGACCAGACCGTTGCCACTCGCGTCGGTGTGTAGCATCGCCTCCGCCCACCCCCTGATGCCGTCATAGTTCGCCGCGAGCCACCTATCGCTGTTTCCTGTGAGCACGCACTGGCCTGCTGCAATCAGCATCGAGGGAAATGTGTCCGAGAATGGAGAGTCTGATTCAGTCCACGGCTTCGACGGCAGCCCATAGGCGAGCTCCACGGTTCCACCGGCCAGGATTCTGTTCAGCGTTTGCCCCACGACATCAAGGGCGGTCAACCCCTCCACAAGCGGCGGGGTCCGGGCGGCAATGTCGGCGTATTCGTAATAGCAGAACGCACAGGTATCGCTCGCCGTATTATTGGCGAGCGCCGGAAACTCGGGATTCAGTTGTAATGCATTCAACCAATTACGCCTGAAGGCATCGAAGCGGCTATCGCCCTCGATTCCGTTTACGTTCGGGTAGATCGCTACAACTTCAAGCGTATATACGATGTGTCGCCGGTCCGCCGTCGCGCCCGGGAGCGCGAGCGTCGCGTTAGACTTTCGGTCGTCAGCCGATTTGTAAGTCAAGCCGAGATCGCTCGCGCTCGAGGTGAGTCGCATCGAGCCCTGCCCTGGGAAATGAAGTAGCGCCGGAAGGGCCAGCAACTTGTCTTCCCGGACGACGCCGAGAACTGTACTGTGCACATCCTTCAGATTAAAAAGAAACGTCACCGGCCCCGGTTCCGTGGCTTGCGACCACTTCGAGGTCAGCACAATTCTGCTGCCGCTAAATTCGAACGTCCATGCCGCGGGAGAAAACTCGGCCTCGCCCGCGGCTGCGCGGTACTCCACCCGCCGCACATTGCCTCGAATGTGGCTAGTGGCCCTAAGCTTCCCACTAGGAGCGCTTGCACCTACAATGTTCGGGCCGCGCCTTCCTTTTCCCAGTCCGTCTACGTTCAGCATCACGAACTGAGGCGCCGCCGCGGAGAGTTCCACTTCCATCCTCTCCGAAATAAAATGCAACGCGACACTCTCGTCGTTTGCTTGAGCAGTTGACCCACGATCGAAAGCCAGAGCCACGGTGGTAGCTGCTCCAACCCGCTTCAAGAATTCTCTCCGCTTCAACATTTCTCCCGCGCCCCCTTGGCTTCAACTGACACTGAACGGTCCCACAGGCATTCCGGTTTCCCGGCGACGACACATCGCATATACCCGTGAGGAACCCTGGCTCCCTTGCAGATGGTTCGCTCCGGAGAGCACGCGCGACGCGTCGACGTAGCTTCAGTTGGCTGGCGAATCACACCAGGGACATCGCGAGCACATGATACTGATTTATCTAGCTTTTGTTCTCTGGAGCGAGCGAGAGGGGGACCAGTTGAGACCCCCTGATTTACGGGTGAATGGCTCCCCGGGTTGCAGTGGTCAAAACAACGTAAGTGTTTGAGCCCAGCAGCATTTTCTCTGAAGCACGTTCTGAGGTACCCCTGCACATGACCCCCGAGGTACGGGCTGGGGCGATCTCGCGCGAGATTACCTGGGATTGCCTGATTCAATCGTAAGTCGCACCGCCCGAGCGCGCAGGCGGTCACGCTGTTCCTCTGAGTCGACTGACCGGTCGCGACTCCGCCCCACTGAGTGATGTCGGTATCGAGCCAGGCGACGGAGTTCTTGCTAAGTCGTCGACGCTTGGGGAACTCACCGGCGAGCTCGAGTCGGTAGATCGTCATCCGCGAGAGGCCGGTGAGCTGTGTTACCTGTCCAATACGTAGGAACTTCATGTTGATATTTCCTGTGACGTGCCGTTTCGGGGCGGGCGCACGCCTCGCGCTCGAACCAATCATTGGTTCAGCTCGCGCGAAAAGTCATCAGGGGGTTTGTGGCCAGTTTGCGCACATACCTCGCGTTCTTTTTGCCAAGTAGTGGTCGAATCCCCCAAATACTCAGACGATTTTCAGAGGCGATCTGAATCTCATCAATGACTTCCTTCGCGGAAGACGTGTCCCCGACGATCGAGCGATCGCCTCGCCCGTGCTGCACGAGCGCTCGCGGCAATCGCATTTCAGGAGCACGAGGCCTCGCGATCGGCTAGTCCTCCTCGATATCTCGAGCCTCGAATAGCCAAGCGAAGAGCAGCGCGCTTACAACGCTTATTGCCGCCGCGAGCGTGAAGGCCGCAGCGTACGTGCCGGTTAGATCGATCAGCCAGCCGGTCACAGTCACTCCTACGATCCCGGGTATGGTTGCGAACGTGTTGCTGAAGCCGTAAAGGACGGCTGAGGATCTCGGCACAACATCCAACACCCCGGCCGCGAACCCCGCTGAGAAGCACGCCAAGGCACCCGCCGCTACGCAAAGAAGCGCCACGGCAGCCGCGGCGGATCGCACCTGAGGCAGGATCAACAGCAGGCTGGCGGTAGTCAGGAGTGCTGTGCATTGCACCCATTTGCGAATGACCGTCCGGTTGGCTCCGCGGCGTATCCGGCGGTCGGATGCGGCCCCCACCATATTGCTGGCAACGATCGAGGTGATCCACGGTGCGGCGGAGAGCAAGCCGGCCCCGGCGATACTGAGCTTATGCACGTCGCGGTGTAACTCGGGAGCCACGAGAGCAGCAGGTAGAGGTTCCACGTCGTCGCGAAATGCGCGGCGACGATGGCCACCGCCGGCGCGCGCAGCAGAAGCGCTCGGAGCGGCGGACCGTCGGTGGCATCGGCATGCGGACGAACGGTCGACAGCAGCGTCCGCTCTTGGGCGCCGAGTCGCCGCTCGTTGAGCGGGTCATTCGCAACCTGGAGGATCCAGACGATGACCCAGATGAGTCCCACGACTCCGAAGGCGTAGAAAGCCATCGGCCAGCCGTATCGCTCGACGAGCCATCCGGCCGCCATGAGTCCGATCAGTGTGCCAGCGGGTACTCCGCTCATCAGTACCGCAATAGCCCGGCCACGTTCGAGTGGTGGAACCCAGCGGCCAAATAACTCATAGGCTGCCGGAAACATCACCGCCTCACCAAGGCCCATGCCGACGCGTGCCGCGAGCAACGCAACGATCGACACGCCGGCGGCGAGCGGTGTCAGCAGGGTGAAGAGCGACCAGGCCAGAACTGCCACGGCCAGTAGAGGCTTACCGCCGAAGCGCCGCGCGAGAAGGCCCGACGGAAACATGAAGAGAAGGTAGCCAACGAAAAAGGCGGAGAGAACGAAGCCCTTCTGCGTTTGCGACCATGCGAAGCGGTCCTGCATCGCGACCGCTGCAACGGAAATGTTCACTCGATCGGTATAGGCGATCACGCAGCCGAGAAACGTCAGACTGACGACCAGGAGGCGTCGCCGGTTTCCGTGCGCACCCGGACGGCCGGCGCCATTCCACACGGCGTCGGTCGTCAATCCACGCGTCTCAAGGCAAACACGTTGCGATGACCCCCCAGCAGCATCAGCGCTCTGCGATCGGCGCTCAGGTCCTCGTCACTGATGAGATCTCGGCGCAGGCCGTCGCGCTTGAGCGCGTATCGTCGCATGTCTTCCGCGAGCCGCGTTAGGGCGGCGCTTTGAGAGGAGTGCAGTTGTCGGATGACGCTCTCGGGGCCGATTGCGTGCGTCAGCATGTCCAGATGCGGGAGGCACAGCTGGGGCTGGCCTGGGTTGACTACCTCCAGCTCTGACTCCAGGTGCTCGGCCATCCGCACCAGCGCCTCACGTTCCAGGCGAATGTGAGTGCGGCACACCTCGCAGGTGCCCGACTGCAACGGGGACTCTGCTGCCTCTGGGTCGCTGCGTTCAGGGAGAGTCGCCATCTCATGCAGCCGCGTCGCCCAACGATCCACGAGGGGTGCGAGGCCTACGCAGATCGTTTGTGGACTCGCGATCGCCCCGAGCTGCCAATAGTGAAACGCACAGAGACCGCCCGTCTCGGCGAGCTGATCCTGAGTGGCGCGCTCCGAGGTGATCTCCCACTGGTAGCGGCAAAGGAAGTCATAGAGCCCCTGATCGAGTTGCTCGCAGATCTCGCAGTGCCTGAAGCCGGCTGCCTGGGGGGAATCAGCCGCGGGGGCACGACGACGCCAGCCGACGTCCGGGCGGCCGTGGGCCACGGATTCTTTGAGCGCCTGTAGCCGCTCCGAGTCCTCCCTGGAGTGGGGGGCCTCAGTCAGCGCGAGCGCCACCCGCTCACACGTCCGCAGAAGAAAATTGGTCTGCCGGTCGTTCAACAGAAAGCGAGTCACCTCGGCACGGAGCGTATCCACTCCGCTTGCAGCATAGCGGGCGCTGTCCTGGCTGCGATTTGCCTCGAGCGCATCACGGGCCGAGACGGAAAAGGTGCTCGGCACAGGCTCGTTAAACACCCGCTCCGCCTGGTCCCTCACGTGCGTGAGGACGTGCGCTCGCTCGTCCGCCGAGGCGAGATCGTGCTTATTGATGACGAGGAACACGCGGCTCGAAGAAGGCGCGATTCGGCGCAGCACCTCGAGCTCTTCCGCAGAAAGCGGA
>JASHTN010000229.1 GCA_030040525.1 Gammaproteobacteria bacterium
AAGGTAGGGTAAAAGTATGTTGGACTCAGCACGCAAAGAACATGCGTCGACCCTCGAACGCATTCAGCTTCATCCGCGCCCCGAGGCGTTCTCGGCGAGGATCCTCACGGCAATCCTTGTCGCACTTGTCCTCGTCGTTGGCGCATCGCGCGTACCCGCGTCCTCCGGAGACCTCGCCAGCAACTTGGACGGTGGCGACTGGGGATACGTCGACCACGACCTCGCCGGAACCCGCTACTCCCCTCTGAAGCAGATCACTACGAAGAATGTATCGCAGCTCGTCAAGGCCTGTGCGTACTCATTCCCCGACAAAGAGCCATCGCAGACTGCCCCGATCGTGTCCGCGGGCAGGATGTACCTGACGACTGCGCACTACACCGTTGCTATCGATGGCGCAGATTGCCACGTGATCTGGTCGAGCACGTGGACGCCTCACGAGCACGAGCCGGCGAACACGCATCGCGGCGCGGCGCTGGCCGACGGAAAGATCATTCGCGGCACCGATGATGACTTTCTGGTGGCGCTGGACGCCAGGGATGGTCATACGATTTGGAGCAGGCAGATAGCCGACCCGAAGGAGGGCTATTTCATCAGCATGCCGCCTTTGGTTCACGGCAAGCTGATCTACATCGGGCCGGCAGGCGCTGAGACGGCCGCGCACGGTTGGGTGGGTGCGTTCCGAATCAGTGACGGCGAGCGAGTCTGGCGTTTCAACATCGTGCCTGACGATGGCGAGCCGGGCGCTGACACCTGGGGACCAGATTCAGCCGCCCGCAAACATGGCGGAGGCAATGTCTGGACGCCGATGTCCTTTGACGAAAAAAAGAATCTGCTCTATGTGCCGGGCGGAAACGCGGCGCCCGATCTCTACGATGACGACCGCCCCGGCGACAATCTATATACGAATTCGTTGATCGCCTTGGATGCCGCGACCGGTCATCTCGCTTGGTACCGTCAATTCGTACCCCACGATGTGCACGATTACGATCTCTCGCACGTTGCCCCGGTGTTCACGACAACCATCAGGGGGTCGACGCGCAATGTGGTCGCGAGCACCGGCAAGGACGGAGTGCTGCGACTCTTGGACCGGGAATCAAAGGATGTCATCTATAGCGTTCCGTTCAGCAACCGGCTGAACGTCGAAGCCCCCGTAACCAGGACGCCGGTACGCGTTTGCCCGGGAACCCTCGGAGGGCAGGAGTGGAACGGCTCCGCCTACTACGACAAGCGAAACATGCTGATTGTCCCTGCAACCGACTGGTGTGCGGAGTTCAACAAGGATGCGACGGCACCGGATCCAGAAAGGGAACACACCCACGCCTTCTACTTTGGCGGTGAGACGAAGTTCGATCCGTGGTCAGCCGCCCGGGGCCGACTCACTGCGTTTGACGCTTCCACAGGCCAGGAGAAGTGGCGCTACGACGCCCCGAAACCGATGGTGGCCGGAGTGACCGCGACCGCAGGCGATGTGATTTTCACGGGTGAATTAACCGGTGATCTGCTGGCGCTGGACGCGAGATCCGGCAAGGTGCTGCTGCGGGTCCCCCTCGGCGGCCCGGCCGGCGGCGGGGTCGTCACCTACAGTGCTCGCGGTGTGCAAGACGTAGCGGTCGTCTCCGGCTTCGTGGGGGTTTACAACCTGGTCGCTCCTGAAATTGGCGGCGGCAATACCACGGTCACGGTCTTTCGCCTCCCCGGAAAGTGAGCCGGAAACTCAGCCCCAGCTAGGAGTCGTAACATGAGCGATGACAATGTGTCCGCTGTTCGTAACGCCTATGCGGTTGCAGAACGGAAGGATCTAGAAGGCTGGATCAGCTTGTTCACGCCTGACGGGGTATTCACCGACAATTCCGTCGGTGCGAGCTACCGTGGTCGCGCGCTCGCCGACCCCGTCCGAAATTACGGTACGGCATTCTCAAACATGCACCGCGAACTATTTCGCATCTATGCCGATGGCAATGTCGTTGTGGTGCAACTGGCTCTGCAGGGCACCCACGATGGCCCTTTGCAGCTTCCCTTTGGAAAGCTGCCTGCCACGGGTAGGCAAATGGACGCCCCGTGCTGCGACGTGTTCGAACTCGAAGGCGGCAAGATCAAACGCTTCGACTGCTACCCAGAGGGGTCCGTGATTTTTTCTCAGCTCGGGGTTTTGAACAATCTCAACGCCGCCCTGAGCCACTGAGAATCTTAGTCCGTTCCGGCTTCGCGCCGATGCCGCGCAGGCGTATGCCCGCGCGGCATCGTGTCGTACTACTCATCGTCAATGGGCTTTTGCGAGCTGCATCAGGGCGGCCTTATCACCCTTGGTGCGCAACTGATGATATTGCGTCAGCAGTGGACGGTTGACGGTCGCAACGGCATTGGCGATCGCCGTGTCCACGCAGGTTCGGTACTCTACGAAGTGCCACTGAGTCTCGAGTGGGTCGCAGACGTCACGCGCCGCGTGGGCGATCCTGCCATACAGTTTGGCAACGCCTTCAATTCTCGAAAGATCGAGATCGGCGAATCGGACGGTTTCTTTTCGCACCGCATCTGTTGCTGACGTGTCGTTCGAGAGAGAGCCGGCGAATGCATCGGCTGCGCTGAAACCCAGAGTCGCTGCGATGCAGATCGTCAGCGCTCGAGCAGCGGTAGTTATGGTCGCGTTCATTTCTGTCTCCTTGGTAAGGTGATGCAAGTTGTAAGTCTGATCTGATGTGGACGTTATCCACGGTGTGAATATGAGCGGCGCGCGGCACTTCTTGTATCGCGAGAAATGAGCACGAATCGCCCGAGCTCGTAGTGAGCTCGCGTCAGTAGTTCGAGGTAGATTGCGTAACCGGGGAGCGCTTGTAGCGCTCGGCCGATGAGTCACTGCGCTTCATAGCGATGATTTGCACCCGGCGCTTGCCGGAGGTCAGCCGCAGAGATCCTGGCTTGGAGCGCCGACTACGCCCCCAAGGCGGCAATTGCGCGCGGTCAGCGACGGCCCTCTCAAGAGACTGATAGATGTAGGAAAAATGGTCTCCTGGAGTCAGAGCTGCAGCTCGCGGCGGTTGCCGGAGACATGGCCTTCGTCCCGCGGCGCGCGAGCCGAGCAATGCCGCCTCAGCATTTCTGGTGACTCTGTCGATCAAGCACCAGATGTAGAATCAGGTGTGCATGAACGATCAATCGACCCCACGTGGCGGCGGGAACGCTCATGGATGTATTGGCCGGGCGCGTGAACTCGAGGTTTTCCGGGAAGCATTCGCCCGGATGCTTTCCGGACGACGCCAACTGGTGCTCATGTCCGGCGAGCCTGGGATCGGCAAGACTCGGTGCGCTGAAGCGCTTGCGGAGTTAGCTGAAGATCAAGGCGCTCTGGTGCTCTGGGGGCGCTGCCACGAGGAGGCCGGGGCGCCGCCGTACTGGCCTTGGGTACAAGTCCTTCGGGCCTATGTCGCGGCTTCTTC
Organism: Gammaproteobacteria bacterium; assembly: GCA_030040525.1. Lineage (GTDB taxonomy): Bacteria > Pseudomonadota > Gammaproteobacteria > Steroidobacterales > Steroidobacteraceae > 13-2-20CM-66-19. Next base: position 3,435 of record JASHTN010000229.1, read on the forward strand.
CCACGACGAAGTGCGTCTCAACATGGGCACAGCGGCCAACCACATTGCGGCACTCGTGCCCGAGCTTATAGAGACCTCAGAGCGCACTCACCTGGCGCCTGAGGCGATAGGCGATGCGAACCCTGTGCGATTTCGCACCTTTGACGCCATCGGCCAATTTCTCCTCAAGGCAACGCAGCAGGTACCCATTACGTTGGTTCTGGACGATCTGCACTGGGCCGATGGGCCTTCCTTGTCGCTTCTCGAGTTCCTGAGCCAGGAGTTGACTCGCAGTCGGTTGCTCCTGGTCGGGACCTATCGGGATGCGGACATCTCGAAGACGCCGTTGCAAAGCACGCTCGGCGAACTGGGTCGTGAGTGTGACGTTCACAGGGTTCATCTGGCTGGGCTCTCTCGGACTGCGATCGGTGAGGTCGCCGAGCGCATGTGCGGCGTCGCGTTGTCTGAGTCTGTGATCGGAAGGATTTGTCAAGAGACGGACGGCAATCCGCTCTTTGCGATCGAGCTGATCAAAGTCCTCATCGATGAGAGCGCAGGATCCGGAATTACGACCGTTTCAAGAAAGATTCCAGCCGGTGTGCGCGAGACTATTGGGCGACGTCTGAATCGACTTTCGGCTCGTTGCAACGACCTGCTGGGTATCGCCGCCGTGTACGGCCGTGGATTCACGGTTCGTGAGCTCGCTGTCGCTGCCGGCCAAGATGTGCAGGAGGTGCTGACCGGTCTCGAGCCCGCCATACAGGCCGGTATCGTCGAATCCAACACAGCAGTTGCGGGAAGCTATCAGTTCACCCATGCGCTGATTCGCGAGACGATTTACGAGGAGTTGCATGCCTCTGATCGCCTGCGGATGCACGGCCGTGCCGGTGACGCACTGGTCAGCGTGCACTCAGCGCAGCTTGAGCCCGCACTCACCCGCATCGCGCATCATTACCACGAAGGGGCGACGCTCGGAAACCCCGACAAGGCCATCGTGTTTGCACTGCGGGCGGCCGAGAGTGCCGTTCGAATGTACGCTTACGAAGATGCGCTGCTGCATTACGAGCGCGCCATCGGGGCCTTGACAAGCGGCGGATTGATGCACGATGAACGCCTTGCTCGGGTGTACATCCTCAAGGGCTTGGCGTTGATCCACTTGGGACAGGTTCAGCGGTCCGTTGACGTCCTGCTCGAAGCCGTATATCGGACTCGCGTATTGGGCAGCGCTGAATTGCTCGTCGACGCCCTCAGGTGCCTTGCCTATTCGTCATCTGATGTTGCGCAACAGCATCTCCTTCCGTTGCTCGACCACGCGCTGACGCTGTTACCTGAGGTGGATTCGGTCGCTCGCGCGAAGGCATTGGCCACGCGCGCATTCGCCCAGAGAACCTTGGTGGACAAGTCACGGATCCAGCCTCTCGTGGATGAGGCCCTTGCTATGGCCAGGCGCAGCTGTGACGCCACGGCGCGTTGCGCATGCTACCAGCTTTCGGTTCTGGCGCTGCGCGGTGATCCGGAGACCTTGCACCGCCGCCTGCTACTCGGTGAGGAATACATTACGGTGGCTCGGTCTACTTCCAGCGCCTATCTTCTGGCTGAAGCTCATCACTGGCAGGCTCTGAATCTCATCGAATCCGGACGGCTTGATGAACTGGAAACACTTCTCGAGCGCTATGAGAGTCTCAGCACCGCTCGTTTCGGGCTGCATCAATACCAGGCGGCCTCCTACCGGGCGATCCTCGCGTTGTTGCGCGGCGAATGGGCGGACTCGGAAAGGCGAATCGAGGCGTTGCTGGAGATCGGTACGAAAACTCGCAGCGACGACGCGCACGGTGTTTATGGTGCGCAGATGTTTGCGCTCAACCGGGATCTTGGCTGCTTGCAGGCGCTGGCGCCAGACGTTGAGCGCGTCGCAGCGAGCACAGGTCGGCGCATGTGGGAACCCGGCCTGATGCTGATGTGTGCCGAGATTGGCATGCTCGATGAGGCGCGGCGAATTTTTAACCGGCTTGCCGAGCGGGATTTCGTCGCCATATGCCGGGACGACATGTACGTGACCTGCCTGGTGTTTTGTGCGGAGACCTGCTGCGCCTTGGCCGATGCCGAGCGCGCAGCGACCCTCTATGAGCTGTTAGGACCATACGCAGGGCAAACAGCCAACCATCCAACCGCCGTATGCTTCGGTGCTGCCGAACTCTACCTGGCCATGCTCGCTTGCACGGCGAATTGGCCGGATCGCGCGGTCGAGCACTTCGAGCGCGCGATATCGCTCAACCGCGCCATGCGCGCGTGGCCCTGGCTTGCGCGAAGTCTGTTTCGACACGGGGCTTTTCTGGTAGCACGGCAGACCGATGCAGAGCGGCGGCTTGGTCTTCAACAACTGCGCGAAGCCGAGCATCTCGCGGGTCGAATCGGAATGACGCGCCTGATTGACGATATCGATGCCTTGCTGCACGGCAGCGGCGACCGCATGAGTTATCCTGACGATCTTACCGCGCGCGAAGTAGAGGTTCTGCGTCTGCTCGCCATTGGGCGGACCAACAAGGATGTTTCCCTGGTACTGTCGATCAGTCTGAATACCGTTGCCACGCATGTCCGGAACATTCTGAATAAGACACAGTGCGCTAATCGGACCGAGGCCGCTACCTATGCAATCAGGCATGGGTTGCATGGTTCGGAATCGACTTCGGTTACCGCCTGATTCTGTTGGGGAGATGATCATGGCGCTCTTTATGATAGAAAGAAATTTCGCCGGCGCGCTGAACGCCTCGGCAGCCGACCTCAAGGCTATCGTCGAGATCAACAATCAGACCGGCGTCAAATGGTTGCAGTCGTTCCTGTCCGCCGATAAGCGAAAAACATATTGCCTGTACGAAGCGGAAAGCGGTGATGCCATCAGGGAGGCCGCCAGACGTGCCGGTCTTCCGGCGGATGTTGTCATCGAGCTTGCCGGTGAGCTGCGTCCGGAGGCGTCGCTTGCGGCCTGACGCAACGCTTGACAGCGGGTATCGACACCAGCCGATCGCTCGCTGATTTTGCTACGCCGTTATCCGCCCCCGGCTTGCGTCCCAGACCGCGGCGCGGTTGTGAAAGTAGGAGTAGTTGGCCATGTGACAGGCAATCGAAGTGTTATTGCCGAACACCGCATCCTCGACCACAGGCTGCCGGGTCTTCACAGACCCGAAGAAACGCCACAAATGGTCGTTGAGGTCGTTGTAATTGGGCGGGAAAATATAGCTATCACTGCCCTCAATCGGTTTGGCGGCTCCCGGCTTCGGATCATTCTTTTCGTGCCACGATTTCTCGTAGGTGTCCCGCATCTTGTTTGGATAGCTCGTATCGTAATAACAGGGTTCGTCATCCTGGCCGTCCTGCCGCGTCACCGTCATCTCGGCGCCGTCGTCGTGGATTTCTATGATCCCGCGCGTGCCCAGGAAGCGGGTGACTCCTTCCCGACGAGTGCATTGCGTCATCAGGACGGCAACACGCAGGTTCGGATAGTCATAGAGCGTGCTCATCACGTCGGGGAATTCGCGTCCGTCTTTCCAGTAGAAAAGCCCGCCCGCGCTTTGAGCACGCTCCGGCGGCGCATGCACGCCCATGACATAGTGAATGCCCGTGAGAGCATGAACGAAGAGATCCCCCGCCAGACCTTCGCCGTAGTCCTGAAAAGCGCGCCAGCGCGCGAAACGGATGGGATCAAAGGGTCGCTGGGGCGCATCACCGAGCCACGTTTTCCAGTCGAAGTTTTCCGGTGAGAGGTCGCTCGGAGGCAGATACACCCAGGCGCCGCACGGCGAATTCCGTCCCAGGACTGCTTCGACAGAGTTGACCTCGCCGATGGTGCCTTGCTCGATCAATTCCTTGGCTTTGGCGAAGGTGATGGAGCTCTGCCGCTGGCTGCCAATCTCAACGATGCGGTTATTTCGCCGCGCCGCCTCAATGATCTCGAAGCCCTCCTCCACCTGGTGCGTCATAGGCTTTTCGCAATAGACGTCTTTGCCGGCGTTGCAGGCGTCCAGGATGATTTGCTTATGCCAGTGGTCGGGGACGGCAACGACTACGCAATCAATCTCCTTGTTGTCGAGCAGGTCCCGGTAGCGACGCGTCGTCACCGCCGTCTTGCCCGTTGCTGCGCTGATGATCTGGTTGGCGAGCATATGTCGGTCGTCATGAAGATCACACGCGGCCACACACTCGACGCCGGGCAGACGTACCGAGGCGTCCAGTACGCCGGAGCCTCGCATCCCGATGCCTATCATGCCGAACCGGACTCGGTCGCTCGCGGAAACCGTCTGCATCGCCGCGTCCCCTCGACGGGGCTGCAGGAGATAAGGCGCGGCGGCCAGCACGATACCGGCCCCCGTCGAGCGGCGCACGAACTCACGGCGAGAAATTTCGTCCTTAGCCATATGGATCTCCTGCTCGCGTCGAACTGCATGACACGCCTCGCTCACCGCTTGCGGATTCGGGCTATTGCGCGGGCGTAATGACGATATTACGAAATGCCACCCGTCCGTCTTCAGTGCCCTGCAGGTATATGGGCCCGGGTGCGCCTTCGTTGCTGTCGATAGCGCCCCCGGTGATCCCGGGAATCTGCCGGCTGTCGATGACTGTCCGGCCGTCGTTGACTACCGTGACCGTTCGCCCGACCAGGGTGATGTCGTAGCTTTGCCAGACGTTGGGCGTGCGCGGAACTGCGGGCTCGGGCGCAATGAATCCGTACACCGCGCCCATGCGGCGGTTCGGCGACTCCTGCGCCGCGTTGGTCTCGATCTGCACCTCGTAGCGGCCGCGCAGATAGACCCCGCTGTTAGCCATGGGCCCGCAATTGAACTCGACGTGCAGCTTGAAGTCCCGGAACCTGGAAGTCGTAACGATCTCAGAGCCCCGACCGTGCTTGACGAGCGTGCCGTCTTCGATGCTCCAGATGCCCGCCTGAGTCGGATCGACGAACGTCCAGCCAGCAAGGTCCTTGCCGTCGAACAACCGGATGGGTTCGCCCCATCTCGGCGTGCTGCTCCGCGCGAGGGACGGGGCTCTGCGGCCGGTCCATCGCCATGAAGCGCCGTTGAACGTTGTCGCAGTTCCCACGAGCTCAGCGCCCGCGAGCCTGCCACTGAAGAGCGTACCTTCAGGGAAGCCTTCGCCTTTGGGCATGGCGAACTCGATTTGCCCGTCCTTGATTTGAATCTCCGTCGGTGTGGCATGGCCCCAGAGTCCGACCATCAAGCCTTCCAGCCGCCCCTTATCCTCAGTCACCAGGATCCACGAGGGCTGCTCCCGAATCGGTGTTCGTAGAGTCAAGTCCCAGCGCCCCGCGTACGACGTGATCGAGTGTGATGAGTTGACTGGCGGATTCGCCTGAGCGTTTACCGGGAGTGGCTCCGCCCGGACGGGTAGTGACATTCCAACGGCCAGAACAGCAGCCAGCCTTGTACCGTTCATCGCTGCAGCCCTCTACAGCGCTTCCAGCTTGATCGGATAGGTACGATTCGATCCCCACTGCGCGACGTAAATCGCGCCCGCGGAGTCTACGTAGAGATCATGGGGGTGGTTGAACGTGTAGTTGAAGTTCTCGGGCTGCTGCAACTTCCCGTCGAGGTATACCGGTGGCATGCCGCCGATAGCGGATACCACGCGATCGGCGCCGTCCAGAATGAGAACCATCCCTGCCAGGCACGCGATGGCCAGGTGGTCATCGAACTGACCACCGCGATACCCGTGGAACGGGGCAACGTTGCACGGCAACGCCGCGACGGGCTCGTCGTCGATCTCCAGCGGCCCGAAGTCCATGCTGCGCAGAAACTCGCCGCGGAGCGAGAACCATTTCAGTGCGTTGTGGCCTCGATCGCACACCAGCAGGAGCGGCTTGCCTGACCGGCGGTCGATCCACACCGAGTGTGGGATGTCGAGGTTCTCGGGAGCATCTCCCTTGCCACCGAAGCTGGATATGTATCGCCCCTGCGGATCGAAGTGGTGCACGAAGCTGGAGCCGTAACCGTCGCTTACGAAGAAGTCGCCATCCGGCAGCGTGGCGGTATTCGTCGGACGGTAGCTCGACAGATCCGGATACTTCGACTTGACCGCCTCGGGGCCGACGTGGAGCAGCTCCCTGCCGTCGGGATCGCACACCGACACGAGTCGGCGGGTGTGATCCGTGATCCAGTATTGGTCCTTTCCCTCGTGATCCACGACGTCAAAGCCATGAGCCCCCGGGAAGCGATTCTCCCAGGCCCGTAGCAGCCCGCCGGCGGTGGTGTAGGCGATCAGGTTGTTGTGCGTGTCGTTGGTCAGCAGGACGATCCGACCCGTCCGGTCTCCGCTGATGCCGTGGCAATCCTTCACTGGATACTTCCGGTGGTCGAGGCGGCCCCAGAGGCGATGGGCGCGGTAGCGGAAATTGCCCTGGCCGAGGATCTCGCCGTCTCCGCTGCCGCCATCTGCCGGCACGGCGGGGGCGGCCGCTCGGTTCGGCGCCGGCGCAGCGGCAGCGGTGAATACGGCCGCACCTTGCAGCAGAAGTGTGCGGCGCGAGCAGGAGCCGCTCATGCGAGCGCACCGCGCGGGCGGGCGCGCCAGCGTCGGAACATTCTCCACCACTCACGCTGCGTGAAAATCTGGGCCTCCCAGAACGATTGAATCTCCTTTTCGCCCTCGACGCCCGTCGGCGGAAATTCGTCCTGTGACGGCGCGTAGTATGTTCCAAAGAGAACATCCCACAACGGCAAGGCAAACGCGAAATTCTTGTCCTGGTGCTGGGGCAGGCGACTGTGGTGGATGCGATGCACCTGGGGACTGCAGTAAAGGAGGCTCGCCTTGCCCACCTGGAGGCGGACGTTCATGTGGCCGATCCCCAGGAACGTGCTGAACACGGTGGCGAAGGTGCCGGCCAGCAGCCCCAATTGCGCCGGGTCCGGCTTGTCGAGCTTGAAGAAGAGTGCCACGGGCGCAAAGATCAGCAACGCCGCGATGAACACTTCGATCCAGTTCTGGCGATTGAGTGTGATCGCTTCGACCTGCTCGTCCATGTGATGCAGCTTGTGGTGCTGCCACAGGATCTTGCTCTTGTGGAGGGCGCGGTGAAACCAGTAGAAGAAAAAGTCACCGAGGACCATGGATACCCACACCGCCGCTGCGAGCAGCAGCAGTCCCTTCCCGGCGGCGAATCTCAGGTCGATCAGTCCCGGATGAAAGCCAAAGTGCCGCGCCAGAGCGGATAACGCGACGGCATTCAGCGCAGCCGCGATGCCGGCCATGAAGATGTAGAAGACGTGAATGTGCAGATGCAGGAACCACTGGCGGAGCGATTTGCGAGGTCCCGCCGGGGGCAGGAGCCGTTCGATGAGCGAAAGCAGCACCACGGGCACGATTGGGATGAGCAGCGCCGATATCAGAATCGAAGCCAGTGTCCTGCCGGTGCCGGGACTTGAGATGGCGGGCCAGACGTAGAGCGCGCCGAAAACGAGGAGCGCGAGGAGCAACAGCGTGAGGAAGAGGTCGAACAGCATCCGTCCCGCACCGCTCGCGGCGCCTGGCTCGCTCTCCGCTGCCACGCCGGTCGGCGTCGAAAGCTGCTGCAGGTTCACAGGCTCAACTTGTGGTCAGCGGGATTGAGGTTCGAGCAGAGTCAGTTCATTTCGAATGAGCAGTCGCTTAAAACCGCGATCGAATGTAACCAATTGACTGCCCAGTGTACGCACTGCGGCGGCGATCCACGCGTCGGTCAAGTCGTTGCCGACGAGACCTTGTTCACGAGCCAGCTGCTTCAAGATCGGCCACTCGCGACCAATTTCTGGCATGTGAATACCGGGACGCGCGAGCAGCGCATCGATGAACGCAATGGCATCGCCGACGGGCGTGGGGAGCTTGAATACCTTGCGATGGGTGGCGAGGCGCAGAAATCCCGCCGCGATCATCGGTAAGATCTCGAGGCTTTCTCCGGCCTCGCATGCGGCGAGTGCCCGATTCAACCAATCCAGCGCCACGGCATGATGCGGATGATCGGTGCGCGAGGCTGCCAGAAGGACGTTGAGATCAGGAGCCATCGTCCGCGGCATCGAGAAGCGAGCGGTTGGAGAGCGGGTCGACACCTGCGACGAGCCCGCCTTTGCCGGCGAAGCTCGGAATCGGCGGGCGAGTCATACGGCCGCTTGAGTGAGCTCGGCGCAGGCGTAACCGCAGCCCTTCCTCTATAAGGGCGGTGAGGCTCTTGCGCTCCCGGGCCGAGGCAGCCTTCGCTCGGACCAGCAGCTCGTCGTCGATGTCTAGAGTGGTCTTCATGCTCAGACTATACAGAAATCTGTATTTGGGCGATACGCCGTGAGGCTAACCACCCAGAGAGCGACTCAGTTCACACCTCGCAGTCGGGTGGGGGCGATTCGCCGTTGAAGCGCGGTCCAAGGCCGCGCTTGCTCAGCCCATCAGGTGGGGCTGTCGGCTGCGCGTAACCAATACTGCGTTCTGCCAATGAACGAGAAGCCGATGTAGCCGCGCACTTTCAATTTATTTCCGCCTTCTTCGAGGTAAATTTCGCAGCGATAGGTATTGCCATTGTCCGGATCGACAATCTGTCCGCCCGACCAGCCGCTGCCCGAGGCGCGCAACCCCCACAGGATCCGCAATCCGATTAAAGGCTTATCCCTCATGGAGCCGGTGCACTTCGTGCACCGCGGGTCGGGCGTCCTGGGGGACACGAGCTTCTCAATAGTGCCGTAAAGAGTGCCGTTCTCTTCCTGGATGCGCACAACCGCCTTGATCTTGCCCGTCGCGTCGTCGACCGTCTGCCACCTTCCGATGGGCGAAGATTGGCGAGAGTCCTGGGCCACAGCCGTCGGAATGGTACCGCCGAGCATGGGCACACCTAAAAGGACCGGCGCGAACAGGTACGCGAGCAGCAAAGGCGTTTTAGACACTGTGGGATTCCCCGTGAGACGCGGCGCAGGTCGCCGGAATTTCGAGCCCGGAGTCATTCACTTCTGCGACGCACCGGTGGGTTCCCGCGCCGTCGCCTCGAGCCACCGACCGATCTGCTCATGCAGAATTGCGAGCGGCATGGGGCCATCATCCAGAACCGCGTCATGAAAGGCGCGGATATCGAATCTCCTGCCTAACGCCTGCTCGGCTCTGCGGCGCTCGGCGAGGAACTGCAACTCGCCGATCTTGTACGCGAGCGCCTGTGAGGGCCACGCGATATAGCGTTGCGTCTCGCGCACCACTGTCGTCTCAGGAAGGGCAGTGTTGTCGCGCAGACAACTCTCCGCCCGTTGCCTGCTCCAGCCCCGCCAGTGAATTCCGACGTCCATCTCGAGGCGGCACGCGCGCCACATTTCGAAAGACAGCCGGCCGAAGCGCTGATAGGCGTCGCGGTATACGCCCATCTCCTCGCCGAGTTGTTCCGCATACAGCGCCCACCCCTCCACGAACGCCGTCGGCTCGTCTTTGCGCCGGAACTCGGGTAAGTCGCTCCGCTCCTGAGCGAGCGCAATCTGCAGGTGGTGGCCCGGAACGCCCTCGTGAAGAATCCAGGCGGGCAGGCTGAAGAGAGGGCTCTTATACGAGTGGGCACCGACGACCACGGTCCCGGGCACGCCTTTTTCCGGATCACCCAGATTGTAGCCGCCCGAGGAGGCCTCAAGCTCCGGCGGCTTGACGCGGATCGTCCAGGTGAGCCGCGGCAGCCGCCCAAACCACGCGGGCAGCAGCCCATCGATGCGCTTGCCGATCTCGCTGGCCTTCTCGATGTAGGTCTGCAGGTCGGGTGCATAGAAGCGCTTGTCGGTGCGCAACATCGCGATGAATTGTGGCAGCGTGCCCGTGAAATGGGTCGAACGCATCACGCTCTCCATCTCGGTGCGGATTCGGGCCACCTCCCGCTCGCCTGTCGCAAACACCTCGTCCGGTTTCATCTCCGTGGTGGTTGAGCGCCGCACCTCGAAGGCATACCACGCACGGCCGTCCGGCAGGCTGGAGGCGCCCAGCTGGGAGCGAGCGTGAGGCAGGTAGTCGCTCTCAAAGAAGGCAACCAGCTGGCGCTGCGCGGGCTTGACGGCCTGTTCGACCGCGGTCAGGCCATCGGCTCGGAGCGCAGCCTGGCGCTCGGCTGGAATGGTCGAGGGCAGATGTTTCAGGGGCCCGAGCAGCGGACTGGCTGCGGCAGGTTGGTCCGCGGCGAGCTTGAGAATGGCGAGAACCGCGCTCGCTGTGGACTGCGGTTGCACAAATCCGGTAGCGATGCCGCGCCTCAGGTTGTCGAGCTGTTGAGCAAAGTAAGCAGGCAGTGCTCTCACTCGGGCGATCCAGGCGACCGCATCAGCATCAGTGCGTACCACGGTCGTCTCGGCCGCATAGTTGCCGGTATTGAAGAACCCGTCCCCGTTGTCGAACGGAATGCGCGCTTCATCGAACCGTGCCGCCTCAATGCGCATGCCGAGCCGCCATTCGAGCAGCCGCCGGGTCAGGGCCGCCTCACTCCCTGCAGGCGATGGCGGCAGAGCCGACAGCCGCACTTGCAGCGCTTTGAGGTCGGCGGTGCGGCGATCGTCCGCGACCCTGCTCACATCGGGCCAGCCGGGTCCGTCCTTGGCATCCGTCTGCCGCTCGATGGCGGATTCCTCGGCAATTATCCTTTCGAGAGCCGCATGCTGAGCGGCCGCCGTGGCGTGCAACACACCCGCCTCGTCATCCGACTTCGTTTGCGCCTGAGCGGCTGAGATTGCCGCCGACAGCAGTAAGATTGGCGCGATTGTGGCACGTCTCATGTGCCTGGTCCCCCCGGGGACATTATCCTAGCAGTCCTCGAGCGGGTGCTCACGCATGTCGGCAGCGTCTCCTGACCGCGTCTCTCCTCGGAGGTTTCATCATGCGCAGTCGCGCGAACTCCCGAGCGGCCGTTGCCGCAGCATGTGTCGTGGCCGGATACGCGGGTCTTGCCGCTGCGTCGGACCCGGGCGGCGGAGCTAGGCAGATGCCGAAGGAACAGGAAGCTCTCGAGACGGGAGTGCAGGCCGTCGTCTACGGTCTGCCGCTTGTGATCATGGATCTCACGAGGCAAGCCCTCACCAACGTTCCAGCTCCCAAAGGCGCACCCGAGAACCAATTCGGTCACATGCGGCAATTCCCGACCGCCGCCTTCAAGCAGGTGGTTCGGGCCAACGTCGACACGCTCTATTCATCGGCGTTTCTCGATTTGTCGAGAGAGCCGCTCGTGCTCTCCGTTCCGGATACCCACGGTCGCTACTATCTTCTGCCCATGTTTGATGCGTGGACTGACGTGTTCGCATCGCCCGGCACTCGGACCACGGGAAATGCAGCAGGTCGCTTTGTCATCACGGGCCCCGACTGGAGCGGAGCGCTGCCGCCGGGTTTGCAGCAACTGAAATCGCCCACCAACATGGTGTGGATTCTGGGGCGCACCCAGACGAACGGGCCTGCAGACTATGCGGCGGTGCATGCCATTCAGGACGGGTACACGCTCGTACCGCTGTCCGAGTTCG
>JASHTN010000230.1 GCA_030040525.1 Gammaproteobacteria bacterium
TGCCGAGCAGCCGCTCGCCGATGCGCGCGCGGCCGCCGGCCAGCAGCGCCAGCCCCACCCAGCCCTCGAGCTCGACCGACGGGGTGGAGGAGGTCACGTAGCCGAGACTCGCCGCGGGCGCTGCGCGCTCGACGAGCTGCGTGCCGTTCCGCAGCGACCGCGAGCGGTCCACGGGACGCACGCCGACCAGCTGCAGCCGGTCTGCGGCCCGCAGCCCGGCGCGCTCGAGCAGCGCGCGCCCGATGAAGTCGCCCTGTTTTTTCAGCATGCGCTCGAAGCCGAGATCGCCGGGACTGGTGTTGCCGTTGAGCTCCGCTGCCGTGATGTGCCCCTTCTCGATGCGCAGCGTGTTCAGCGCGTCGAGCCCGTAGGGTGTGAGACCGAAGGGCGCGCCCGCAGCGCGCACCGCGGTCCACACCGCCTGCGCCTGCCTCGCCGGCACCGCGAGCTCGTACGCGAGCTCCCCCGAGAACGAGATGCGAAACAACCGGCCCGGCACCCCGGCGATGCTGGCCGCCGCCGCCGCCATGAACGGGAACGCCTCGTTGGAGAGATCCAGATCGGTGACCACCGCGCGCACCACCTCGCGGGAGCGCGGCCCCGCGACCGCGAACTGCGCCCACTCGTCGCCGACGTCGGTGAGCAGCACGTCGAGGCCGGGGCAGCTCGCCTGCAGATGAAACTCCATGTGCTCGAGCACCGCTGCGGCATTGGCAGTCGTCGTCGTGACCAGAAAATGCGCCGGACCGAGCCGTGAGGTGGTGCCGTCATCGAACAGCATGCCGTCCTCGCGCAGCATGATGCCGTAGCGCGCGCGGCCCACGGGGAGGGTCGAGAAGGTGTTGGCGTAGATGAAATCCAGGAAGCGCGCCGCGTCGGCTCCCTGCACGTCGATCTTGCCGAGGGTCGAGACGTCGGTGATCCCGGCGGCGCGGCGTACCGCGCGCGCCTCGGCCAGCACCGGCTCCCAGCCGCTGCGGCGCGAATACACCAGCGGCCGCAGCCACAGCCCGAGCGTCACGAAGGTGGCTCCCGCGCTCTCGTGCCAGTCGTGCAGCGGCAGCCGCCGCTTCGGCTTGTAATGCTCGCGCACCTCCGCGCCCGCGAGCGCGGCGAAGGGAACCGGCTGCGCGAACGGCCGGGGCTTGCTCTGTCCAACCTGCGCGAGCGGCACGCCGCGCGCTGCGGCGAGCACCGCGCTGCCGAGAAGGCCGCCGATGCGGCCCTGGTCGGTCGCCATGCCGTGGGTGGTGAAGCGCTTCATGTGCTCGACGTGCTCGTACCCCTCGCGGTGGCTCAGGCGCACGTCGGCGGCGGTCACGTCGTTCTGCAGGTCGACGAAGGCCTTGCCGCTGCCGCCGACCTCCCAGAGCGGCGTCAGGGGCGTCACCTCGGGATCGGCCGGCAGGTCCATCGAAGGCGTTTCCTCGAGCGGGCGGCCGAGCTCGCCGGCGAGGACCCGCCCGGCCCGCTCGCCCTCGCGGGCGGCGGCCTCGAGCCCGAGTGTGCCGCACGCGGCTCCGGCAATGCCGCCCGCGGTGGCGGCGAGCTCCGGAACGAAGGCCGCGAGCCTGTCCTGCCACCGGAGGCGTGCGCCGAGCTGGCTGGCGAGGGTGGCTGCTGGCGTGAACCCTCCGGAGATCGCCAGAGCATCCGCCGGGAGCTCCCGTAGTCTGCGGCCAGCGGTCGTACTGATCTCAACCGCGCGCACCGCGTGCCGGCCGCGCACCGCGGTGACGACCGCGCCGGCGTGCACCTCGATGCCGAGACTCCGGGCGCGCTCCGCCGCACGCGAATCTCGGCGCGGATCGATCACGCCGGCCGCAGGGACACCGGCGCTCGCGAGCGCAAACAGCCCTTCGTAAGCCTCGTCGTTGTTCAGGAAGAAAGCCGGACGGCGGCCGACCGCAACGCCATAGCGGCGCAGATAGGCGAGGGCGGAGCTCGCGAGCATCACGCCCGGGACATCATTGCCCGGGAAGGCGATCAGCCGCTCGATGGCGCCCGTCGCGAGCACCACGCGCCGCACGCGAATGACCCGCAGACGCTCGCAGAGGCCGCCGAAGACCGCACTCTCTTCAGCGGAGAGCGCCTCGAGCGCGCCGAATACGCCGTGGCCATAAGCCGCGAGCACGGTGGTGCGCGGCAGACAGCGCACGGCCGGCAGACCCGCGAGCTCAGCGCAGACCCGCTCGCGCCAGGGGCCCCAGCGCGGGTCGAGGAGCGAGCCGCCCCCGAGCGCCACGTCCTGCTCGGCGAGGAGGACCCGCAGGCCGCTGCGGCCCAAGGCCTGTGCGGCCGAAAGCCCTGCGGTTCCCGCCCCCACGACCAGCACGTCCGCATGATCGTGCAGCGTTTCGGCGGGAGCCGCGTGCTCGGTGGCGACCGGCTCGAGGCTTCCTAAGCCCGCGGCGCGCCGGATCAGTGGCTCATAGAGGCGCTCCCAGGCCCAGGCCGGGGCCATGAAGGTCTTGTAGTAGAACCCGGCCGGAAGGAAGCGGCCGAGAAGGTCGTTCGCCGCGAGGAGGTCCCACCTGAGCGTCGGCCAGCGGTTCTGGCTCACCGCCACCAGCCCTTCGCGCAGGGCCAAGGTCGTGGCGAGGCGATTCGGCTCGCGTCCGGCAGCGCCGAACACATCGACCAGCGCGCAGGGCTCCTCGGGGCCCGCGGTGACGATGCCGCGCGGCCGGTGGTACTTGAAGCTGCGCCCGACGAGACGCTCGCCGTTCGCCAGCAGCGCCGAGGCGAGCGTGTCGCCGGCCTGTCCGCGATACGCACGCCCGTCGAAGCGAAAGCCGACCGGGCGGGAGGGGTCGGTGAGGAGCCCCTGAGCGATGCGGCTGGGGCCTGCCGTCACGGGGCCGCGTCCCCGGGCAGCGGGGGCGGGTCCTGCGGTGCGCCCACCCAACGAATCTCGTGGCTGTCGGTGTGACGCACGACCTTGAGGAGCCTGCGGCATCCCGCGACATGCAGCCACCACTCGACGTGCCAGCCGCGCGGATTGCGGCGCTCATAGACGTAGGCGGTGAAGGCGCCGAGGCCCGCACCGCCGGGCGGACGCGCCTCGGTGGCATCGCCGCGATAGCGAAACTCGGTCTCGTCGCGCACGCCGCAGTACGGGCAGGGGATCCGCAGCATCGGTACCGACCTTAGGCTAGTGCAGATACGGGAAAGGGCCGGCGCCACGCTCATCGCGCGTGCGTCCGTCCGCGAAGCGCGCCAGGTCCAGATGCGCGGCGAGCGGATGCGCTCTGCCGCGGGCGATCAGGTGCGCAGTCGTCATGCCGCCGGCCGGGATCGCTTTGAAGCCCCCATAGCACCAGCCGCCATTGATGACGAGCCCGGCGAGCGGGGTTGCGGAAATGATCGGCGAGCCGTCCATGCTCATGTCCATGACGCCGCCCCATTGCCGCAGCACCTTGAGGCGCGCGAGTCCCGGCAGCAGCGTCACGGCGGAGGCCGCCACCTCCTCGGTCATCGGCAGCGTGCCGCGCTGTCCGTAGGTGTTGTAGCCGTCGACGGCGCCGCCGCAGACGAGGCCGCCCTTGTCGGACTGGCTGACGTAGAAGTGGCCTGCGCCGTAGGTGACGACGACATCGAGCACCGGCTTGATCCCTTCCGTGACGAACGCCTGGAGCACGTGGCTCTCGATGGGCAGCGTGAGGCCCGCCAGCGCCGCGAGCTGCGAGGAGTGCCCGGCAACCGCGAGGCAGACCGTTTCGGCCGCGATGAGCCCGCGGTTGGTCTCGACTCCGGTGACGCGCGTGCCGTCGCGGCGGATGCCGCTGACCTCGCAGTGCTCGACGATATCGACGCCGGCCTCGGAGGCCCCGCGCGCATAGCCCCACGCGACCGCATCGTGACGCACGGTGCCGCCGCGCGGCTGCAGGAAGCCACCGAGCACCGGGTAGCGGCCGTTGTCCAGGTCGACGAGCGGCACGAGCTCCCTGACGCGCTCGCGACTCACAGCCTCGTTGTCCACGCCGAGGAGCCGCATCTGGTTGGCGCGGCGCGTGAACAGGTCGCGCTGCGCCTCGGTGTGAAACAGATTCAGCGTGCCGCGCTGGCTGACCATGGCGTTGAAATTCAGGCGGCGCTCGAGTCCCTCCCAGAGCTTGAGCGAGTACTCGTAGAAGCGGATGTTGTCGGGCAGGAAGTAGTTGGAGCGGATGATGGTGGTGTTGCGGCCGACGTTGCCGAGCCCGATCGGACCTTTCTCGAGCACCGCGACGTCGTGGATGCCGTACTCGGTGGCGAGGTAGTAGGCGGTGGCGAGCCCGTGGCCGCCGCCGCCGACGATCACCACGCGGTAGCCGCTGCGGGGTGCGGCTTTCGCCCAGGCCTGCGACCAGCCGCGTTGACGGTTAAATCCCTCGCGCAGCAGCCGCCAGAAGGAATAGCGGCCGCTCGATGCGCGTGTGGTGCGCGGGGGCTGCGGCTTGGATTGCGGCACGGCATTCATCCTGGGCTCAGCATCATAAAGCACCGCGGCCGCGGCGCGCGGTCCGCTCGAGCGACGGACTTGACGCGCCGGGCGACAACCGACAACGTGCTGAGCCGGAAGGGCGGCGGAGCAGTGGTGGCGCGTATCCTGAAGTCACTGTGCGTCATCCTGGCGCTGGCCGGGGGCGTGTCGCCGCCGCTCGAGGCGGCGGTGGTCGTGTCCTCCAAGCTCTCGAGCGAATCGGCGATGCTCGGGCAGATGATCCGCCTGCTGCTCGATGCCCACGGCATCCCGGCCGTGGACCGCACCAAGATCGGCGCCACCCCGGTGGTGCGCAAGGCGCTGCTCGCGGGGGAGATCGACCTGTACGTCGAGTACACCGGTAACGCCGGCCTGTTCTTCAATGACGGCGCCGATCCCGCCTGGAAGGACCTGGACGAGGGCTACGCGCGCGGCGCGCGGCTCGATTACGCCGCCAACCGCATCGTGTGGCTGACGCCGGCCAGGGCGAGCAACGCCTGGGCGCTCGCGGTGCGCGAGGATGTCGCGCGAGCGAACCACCTCGAGACGCTGAGCGATTTCGGCCGCTGGGTGGCCGGCGGCGGCCGCGTGGTGCTGGTGTGCTCGGCCGAGTTCGCCAACGCCGGCACCTTGCGTTCGCTCGAGCGGACCTATGACTTCACGTTACGGTCGGGGCAGATGATCGTGCTGGCGGGCGGCGAGACCTCCGCGACCATCGGCGCCGCGGCTGCCGGCACCGACGGCGCCAACACCGCGATGGTCTACGGCACCGACGGCGGCATCGCCGCCGCGCGCCTGCGGCTGCTCGTCGACGATCGCCACGACCAGCCGGTCTACGCACCGGTGCCGCTGATCCGCGCCGCGGTGCTCGCGCAGTACCCGCAGATCGCCGCGATCGTCAAGCCGCTCATGCAGAGCTTCACCACCGAGTCGCTGCAGCAGCTCAATGCGCGCGTGCAGATCGACGGCGAGTCCGAGGAGTCGGTCGCGATGGACTACCTGAAGGCGCGAGGGTTTCTCAAGTGAAGCTCGACCGCCTCGGGGCGCTGCTCACCGCGGCGGGGGCGCTCGCGCTTCTTACCCTGCCGTTCGTGGTATTCAAGGCCAACCGCATCGTGCCGGGCGACCCGCGCACGCTGCTGCAGGTGCTGCCCGCGTGGGCCGCGCTCGGCTGCTATGCGCTGCTGCTCGCAGTGGCGGCGAGCGCGCTCGTGGCGGACGATGCGCGTATCCGTCTGCTGGCGGCCCTCGCCGGCGTCGTGGTCGTGGCGCTGGCGGCGGCGGCGGCCGGCAACGCGCTCACCCCGCCGGGCAACAAGGTGGTGCGCATCGCTCCGGGGGCGGCCTGGTGGGTGCTGCTGATCGCGCTCGGACTGCTCGCGACGGACGCCGCGACGCGCCTGCGCCCGCCTCCGGCGCTGCGGGTGCTGTTCCTGGTCGTCTGCGTCGCGGTTGCGTGGCTGGCACTCGCGCACGGCACCTTCGACCACCTGTCGATCATGCGGGAGTATGCGGTGAACGCCGCGCGCTTCGCGCACGAGGCGGCGCGGCACGTGTCCCTCGCCGCCGGCTCGCTCGGTGCAGCGCTGGCCGCGGGGCTGCCGCTCGGCATCCTCTGTCACCGCGTGCCGCGGCTGCGCGGCGCGACGCTCGGCGTGCTGAATGTCATCCAGACCGTCCCGGCGATCGCGCTGTTCGGCATTCTGATGGCGCCGCTCGGACTGCTCGCGGCGGCTGTGCCGCTCGCCGCCGCGCTCGGCGTCCGCGGCATCGGCGCCGCGCCGGCGGCGGTCGCGCTCTTTCTCTACTCGCTGCTGCCGATCGTTGCGAACACCGTGGCGGGCCTGAAGCGCGTCTCGCACGCCGCGGTCGAAGCCGCGCACGGCATGGGCATGACGAACGCCCAGGTGCTGAGGCGGATCGAGCTGCCGCTCGCACTGCCGGTGATTCTCACCGGCGTGCGCGTCGTGCTGGTGCAGAACATCGGCATGGTGACGATCGCAGCCCTGATCGGCGGCGGCGGGCTCGGCACCTTCGTCTTCCAGGGTATCGGGCAGACGGCCATCGACCTGGTGCTGCTCGGGGCGATCCCGATCGTGGTGCTGGCTTTCTCCGCTGCGGTGCTGCTCGATGCGCTGGTGGAAGTCATGGATCACACGCGTCGATGATCACCATCGAGAAGCTCAGCAAGCGCTACGGGGCAACCACCGTGGTCGACGGCGTCTCCATGGAGATCGCGCGCAACTCGCTCACGGTGATCGTCGGCACCTCGGGCTCCGGCAAATCGACGCTGTTGCGCATGGTGAACCGGCTGGTCGAGCCAAGCAGCGGCCGCGTGCTGATCGAGGGCCGTGACACACGCGAGGAGCCTGCGCATCTGCTGCGCCGGCGCATCGGCTACGCGATCCAGGGTCACGGCTTGTTTCCGCATCGCACGGTGGCGGAGAACATCGCGACCGTGCCGCGGCTGCTCGGCTGGGACGACGCCCGCATCCGCGCGCGCGTCGCGGAGCTGCTGCGGGCATTCCAGCTCGACCCGGCGCTCTACGCGGGCCAGTTCCCGCATCAGCTCTCCGGCGGCCAGCAGCAGCGCGTCGGGGTGGCGCGAGCGCTGGCGGCGGAGCCGGCGGTGCTGTTGATGGACGAGCCCTTCGGCGCGCTCGACCCGATCATCCGTGCCAAGGCGCAGGAGGATCTGCTCGAGGTGCGGCAGCGCTTCGGCACGACCATCGTGCTGGTGACGCATGACATGGACGAGGCGTTTCGCCTCGGCGATCACGTCGCGGTGATGAGCGAGGGCCGCGTGCTGCAATACGACCGGCCGGCGGCGCTGCTGACGCAGCCGGCGGACCCGTTCGTGTCGCGGATGACCGGGATGGCCGATCGCGCCCTGCGGCTGCTCGCCCTCATCCCGGCGGGCGAGGCGGCGGCTCCCGGTGCGGACGGCGGGCCGGAGGTCGTCTCGACCGCGACGCTGCGCGATGTGCTGTCCGAGCTCGTGTGGCGCGGCGTGGATTCGGTGCGCGTCGTCGATCCGGACGGCAGGCCGCGCGGGCGCCTCACGGTGGCGGCCATCCTCGCCCGCGGGCGGCCGTAGCCGGTGCGCAGTCTTGCCAATGTCCTGCGCGCCGCGGCACTCGCCGCGCTGCTGGCGTTCCTGCTCACTCCGCAGCGCTTCGCGCGGCTGTTCGTGCCCTTCACGCAGTACGGCGCGCCGCCCATTTACGACCAGGGGAACCTGCTCACCCTGGCCCTCGCGCAGCTCGGCACCGTGCTCGTGGCGGCGGCGGCGAGCAGCCTCGTGGCGGTGAGCCTCGGCATTCTCGTGACGCGCCCGGGCGGCGCGGAGTTCCTGCCACTGTCGCGTACCCTGGTCAACATCGGCCAGACCTTCCCGCCGGTTGCGGTGCTCGCGGTCGCGGTGCCACTGGTCGGTTTCGGCCTCAGGCCCACCCTGATCGCGCTCTTCGCCTACGGCTTGCTGCCGATATTCGAGAACACCATCGTCGGGCTGCGCACCGTGCCGGCAGCGGTGCTCGAGGCCGCGAGCGGCATGGGCATGAGCGCGCGCCAGCGCCTTCAGTCGGTAGAGCTGCCGCTCGCCATGCCGCTGATCCTCGAAGGCATCCGCCTGTCGCTCGTCATCAACGTCGGCACGGCGACCATCGGCTCCACGGTTGCGGCGAAGGGGCTCGGCGAGGTGATCATCGCCGGGCTCCTCTCCAACAACACCGCCTTCATCCTGCAGGGGGGGCTGGTCACCGGGCTCATGGCGGTGCTGCTTTACGACGCTCTGGTAGGGCTCGAGCGGCGCATCTGCGCACGGGCGCGCATTGAGTGAGGGGCTGACCGGGAATGCCCGGACAAGCCGCGAAACGTGCGGCGTGCCCGGGAATGACCCGGGGGCGTTGGGAGTAAAATGACAACGCAGGGACGCTCAATCCGGCGCCAGTGAAGGCGGATTGACCGGTTGCGCCCTATCATGACGTCCAACGCTCCGAACGCCAGACTGCCCTGCCGGGAAGCTCCGGACGGGGCGCCCCTCGCCGGCGGCGAGGGCCGTGCGGCCGTGGAAGTGCCGACGCTGCTGCTCATCCTTGCCGATTACGCCGGCTGGCTGGCCATCACCTTCGCTTACGGGCGCTGGCCGCTCGCCATCGTCGCGCCCGTCGCCACCGTGCTGATCACGTTGCACAGCTCGCTGCAGCACGAGATCGTTCACGGCCATCCGACACGCTGGTACGGGCTCAACCGGCTGTTGGCCATACTGCCGCTGTCCCTTTGGCTGCCCTACGAGCGCTACCGCCACCTGCATCGCATCCACCACGTCGACTCCCGCATCACCGACCCGCTCGATGACCCCGAGTCCTACTACTGGACGCCGGAGGACTGGGCACGCCTCCCCGCGGGAACGCGGGCCGTGCTGAAGCTGCAGCAGACTCTGGCCGGGCGGATCCTCATCGGCTCTTTCTGGCGCATTGGCATGTTCCTGCATGCCGACTGGCGGCTGCTGCGGGCGAACCGCGACGACACCCGGCGCGTATGGCTCGAGCACCTGCTGTGGTGCGTGCCGGTGCTGCTGTGGGTGAAAGTCGTCTGCGGCATGCCGATCTGGCTGTACATCGTGGCTATGGCGATCCCGGCCAACGGGCTGCTGCTGATCCGCTCGTTCGCTGAGCATCGGGCGCGGCCGGAGGTCCCCGAGCGCATCGCGATCGTGGAGCGCTCGTGGATCCTGGGGCCGCTGTTCCTGTTCAACAACCTGCACGCGCTGCACCACGAGACGCCGACGATCCCCTGGTACCAGTACAACGCCCGCTACCGGCGCGAGCGGGCGCGGCTGCTCGTGGCGAATGGCGGGCTGGTGTACTCGAGCTATCTCGACGTCGCGCGGCGTTATCTCTTCCGGGCGCACGACGTGCTTGAGCACCCCACGGGACGCGTGCCGCTCGCGCGGCCCTGAGCGGCGTCAGCCCCGGTTGCGCGTCCATGCCCGCACGCACCGCACCTGCCCTCAGGCAGGCTCGGTGAAACCGGCTGCCGTGGCGGCCCGGGCCCAGTCGAGGAGCATGGCGTAATCCTCGCGGGCACTTGGCGCAAAGCCCCCGATCAGGAGCTGCGCGCCGAGCGGCTTGAACCACGGACGCGCCCGAGCCTGCGTGAAGGCGCTACGCAGGCGCGCCACTGTGTCGGCCGGCGCGCCGGCGGCTGCGACGAAGGCCGGCATGGGCGTAAGCGGCGTCGAAGTGAGAACCCGGATTCCGGCCGTCAGCTGCGGCGCATGACGGGCGATGAGCAGGTGCCAGTAGGCATCCAGCGGACCGACGTCGATGCGGCCTTCGCGCACCGCATCCAGCACGTTGCGCGCGGTCACGAGGTCCCCGTGCATCGCCGCATAGAGCGCCGGCCGCGCCGGCGTGCGATGCGCGAGGAGCTCATGACGGAAGGCGTTGAAGCCCGACTGCGAATGCGCGACCGTCCAGCCGGCGCGGCCGCCGAAGGTGTCCTCGAGACGGCGATACGGCGCCTCTTCCCGCACGATGAGATCGGTGCGGTACACCGCGCGGCCGGCCGCCCACTCCACCGCGGGAAGCGGCGCAGCCAGCGGCTCGACGGCGGCGAGCCCGAGGGCGATTGGAAAGCCACACATGAAGACCGCGCCGAGGTCCGGCCGCGCCCACAGCTCCTCGAGCGGCCGCGGCGCCGGATAGGACACGTACTCGAGCGGCACGCCGGCGTCCCGTGTCACGTGTTCGAGAAGCTCGCGCCATGCGGCCTCGACCCCGGGGGTCACCGCATACATGCGCGCATTCATGATCCGGCGCGTCATGCGCAGCGCCTGGCCGTGCGGGGCATGAGCATGCGCCAGCGAGGCGGCCCGAGCGCCTTCAGGCCGCAGCGCCGAGCTCGCGCGTGCGGCGCGCGACGTAATCGGCGACCGCCTCCCTGACCGCAGGGTCGAGCGGCGGCGGTGCGTAGTCTGCGAGCAGCCTCTTCCAGATCCCGGTCGCGCGCTCGGTGGCGTTGCGGGAGCCCGCATCCCGCCAGTTCTCGAAGTTCGACCAGTCCGACAGCAGCGGCCGGTAGAACGCCGTTTCGTAGCGCGCCAGTGTATGCGCCGCACCAAAGAAGTGACCGCCCGCGGCTGTGTCCTTGATCGCCTCGACCGCCAGGTCGTCGTCGCTGAAGCTCACGGGCTTGAGGATCTCGGCCCAGTTCCGCAGCAGCTCCGCGTCGACCACGATCTTCTCGAGCGAGGCGGACAGGCCGCCCTCGAGCCAGCCGGCGGCGTGATTGATGAGATGGCTGTGCGAGAGCACGGCGGCCTGAAGTGAGAACGCGGTCTCGTAAGTCGATTGCGCATCCACCATGGGAGAGGCGTTCACGGCGCTGGTGCGCACCGGGAGCTTCAGGCGCCGCCCGAGCTGCGCGCCGGCCAGCACGGCATGCACATACTCCGGCGTGCCGAAGGCCGGCGAGCCGGTGCGCATGTCGACGTTGGAGGTGAAGCCGCCCATGACGCACGGCGCGCCGGGTCGCACCAGCTGGCAGAGCGCCACGATGCCGAGCGCCTCGGCGGTCTGCTGCACCAGTGCCCCCGCCAGGGTCACGGGCGCCATGGCGCCCATGAGCGTGAAGGGGGTGATCACCACGCACTGGCCGGCTCGCGCCATGGTCATGATGTTGTCGAGGATCTCCTCGTCGACGCGCCTCGGGGAGTTGACGTTGGTCACCGTCATGAGTGTGGGGCGCGCGGCGAGATCCTCGACGCTGCAGCCGTGCTCGATGGCGGACATCGCAATCGCATCCTGCGCCTGCACACCCCCGATGCCGCGCGCCGCCCAGACGATGTCCGAGCACTCGATGTGCGCCTGGTAGGTGAGGAGGTGACGGGTCGCGACCGGCACGTCCACCGGCTCCACCACGATGCCGCCCTGCCAGTGCAGGACGCCGAGCGCATGAGTGAGCTTGAGGATATTGCGGAATGCCTCGAGGTCGCCGTAGCGGCGGCCGCCTTCGAGGTCGCGGATGTTGGGCGCGCCGGTTACGGGGCCGAAGTTGACGACGTCGTCGCCGACGTGCAGATGGCGCTCGGCATTGCGCGCGTGCAGCAGGAAGCGCTCGGGAGCGCGCGCCAGCTGTGCCTCGACGAGATCGCGCCCGAGCCGCACCATCTGCGTCGCTTCGTCGACCAGCGCTCCCGCGCGGCCGTAGACCTCGCGCGCCGCGGCGCTGCGGATCTCGAGGCCCGCTTCCTCCAGCACGCGGAAGCCCGCCTGCAGGATGCGCTCGACCTGCTCGCTGGTCAGGATCTCGAGCGGTGCCCACCGATTGTGCAGGCGGGGGAGCGGCTTGAGTGTCGGCCCGGTGGATCGGGGGGCGCGCCCGCGTTCACGGCGGCGAGGCGCTGCCGGTGCATCCGTCATGGGTAGGCCTTTGGGCTCGGTGCGTGGCAGGTGCGCGGCATTCTACGCAGGTGTGCAGAGCGCGGCGGATCCCGCCTGTATTCCCTAATATTTAACTTGTACACACAACGACTTAGAGAGTGATCCTGAAACTATTTCACGATTGCCGCAGTTGCACAGTAGACCCCTGCTCCACTACTTTGAGTGAGGCGAGCGATCGTCACGCGCAGGACTGTGTCTGCACGGCACGCTCCGCCCGAGCATGACCCTATCGATCGCCTCATCCGAGATCGCAGCCTTCCAGGCCGACGGTGCCGTCGTGTTGCGGCAGTTGCTCACGCCCCCGCAGGTTGAGCTGCTCAAGGCGGGGATCGATGCGAACCTCTCGCAGCCGAGCCAGCGAGCCAAGGTGGCGAGTGGCAAGGACGATCCCGGATTCTTTCTCGAGGACTTCTGCTGCTGGCGGGAGAACCGGTGCTACAGGCAGCTGATCTTCGACTCGGCGCTCGGAGAGGCAGGCGGCAGGCTCATGCAGAGCCACATCGCGCGGCTCTATCACGACCACATGCTGACCAAGGAGCCGGGCACGCGGCAGCGCACGCCGTGGCACCAGGACCAGCCGTACTACAACATCAGCGGACGGCAGAACGTCTCTTTCTGGATTCCCGTCGATCCCGTGAGCCGCGAATCGACGCTCGAGTTCGTCGCTGGCTCGCATCTCGGGCCGTGGCTCATGCCGCGCTCCTTCATGGACGCACAGGCGAAGTGGTTCCCCGAGGGGAGCCTGGCGGACCTGCCGGATATCGACTCGGACCGGAGCCGCTTCCGCATCCTCGGCTGGGCGCTCGAGCCGGGCGACGCTGTCTGCTTCCATATGCTGACGCTTCACGCTTCGAGCGGCGTGAGCCCCGGCACGCGCCGGCGGGTCTTTTCAGTGCGGCTGCTGGGAGATGACATCCGGCACGCCCCGCGTCGCTGGCCGACCTCGCCGGATTTCCCCGGCCTCGCTGCGGAGCTGCCGGCCGGCGCGCCGATGGAGCACGCGCTCTTCCCGGTCCTCTGGCGCTCGGGCGAGCGGCCGGGGTAGTCACCGGCCGGTAGGCCACGCACGCCCCGCGGCCGTCGCGTAGGAAGTGGCCGACACGGCGAGATTATTTGATGCCGCCAAGTGTGCGCCATTTCCACGCAGCGCTCGCCGCGGCGCGGTCCAATCGCAGAGACCTTCGGGAGTCGCCTCAAGGAGGCCGCCGACGTGGAAACGGTCAGGTTGCGCAAGATTCAGCAGCCCACTCGAGTCGAGAGACTGCTGGAGGCGTTCATCACCCGCGGTGAGATGCTGCCGTCCGACTCCTACCGGATCCGGGACCCGAAAGCGCTGCCCGAAGTGTTGCGCAAGGTGCTGGTGCGCGCCCGCAAACAGGGGCGGGCGTGCTCGTGCTGGGCTTCGCGTTCCCGTGTCTGGCTGTTCACCTGTGACATGTCGCTCGCCCTGTCGCGCGAGCGCGGCACGCCCGTGCTTCAGGTGAGCGTCCATGACGAGCATGGCGAGATCACCGAGTCGGGTTCCTGGATGATCGATCGCCAGGGCAACTGGATGCGGTGCAGCGACTGAGCGTCAAGGACTGCCCGGGGCCGGACTCGAACCGGCACGGGGTTTCCCCCATGGGATTTTAAGTCCCATGCGGCTACCAGATTTCGCCACCCGGGCATCGCCAAGCCGCCGCGATTCTAGCCCAGTCCCCCGGCGCTGACCCCCGAAAACAACAGGAGCGTGGGTGGCGCTAAGCTGCTGAATTTGCGAGACTTGCGCGCCGTGCGGTGCTACGAGCGCACGGGCCTGCGAACTGCGGCACGCACGAAGAGGTGGTACTGGTCCTAAGTTTGCCGCAGCGACGAGCTCCAACATGCCCCACGCCCTCGAAGCCGAGAACCTGCAGCTCTGGCGCGCCGAGCGCCACGTGCTGCGCGGCGTCGGCTTCGCGCTGGATGCGGGCGAGTGCCTGCAGCTGAGAGGCGCCAACGGCGCAGGCAAGACCACACTGTTGCGGGCGGTGTGCGGTCTGCTCTACCCCGACGCCGGACGGATTCTCTGGGAGGGGGGCGATGTGCGGGCCGATCTCGCGGCCTATCACGCGCGCCTCATTTATATCGGTCACGAGCCGCCGCTCAAGCCCGACCTGAGCGCGCTCGAGAACCTGCGTTTCTGGATCGGCGTGCGGCAGGCGGTGCCGCGGCCTGCGCTCGAGGCAGCGCTCGAGCGGGTGGGCGCTGACCGCTGGAGCCGGCGCGCGGTGCGCACGCTCTCGGCCGGGCAGAGACGGCGCGTTGCGCTCGCGGCGCTGGCGCTGCTCGCGGTGCCGCTGTGGCTGCTCGATGAGCCGACGACCAACCTCGATGCCGACGGGCAGCAGCTCGTCGGCACGCTGATCGATGAGCAGCTCGCGCGCGGCGGTCTGGTGCTCGCTGCCGGACACCACGCGCTGCGCGTTGCGGCGGCGCGCGTGCGTTCCCTGGAGCTGCCGCTTGGGTAGTGCACCGAGCGCCGCCGCGCCGTCCGTCACACCGCAGCCCGATGCGGCGCGTGAGTCGGGGACCGCGCGCGGCGCGCCGGCGCTTACCGCCGCAGGCCTGGTGCTGCTCCGTGACCTGACGCTCGCGTTTCGCAGGCGCGGTGAGCTGTTGCAGCCGCTCGCGTTCTTCGCGATCGTGACCACGCTCTTTCCGCTGGCGGTCTCCCCCGAGCTGTCGCGGCTGCGCGAGATCGCGCCGGGAGTGCTGTGGGTGGCGGCGCTCCTCGCCGCGCTGCTGGCGCTCGAGTTCCTCTTCCGCGACGACGCACACGACGGCACGCTCGAGCAGTACAGCCTCTCGGGCCAGTCGCTGGCCTGGCTGCTGCTGGCAAAGACCGCGGCGCACTGGCTGCTCACCGGGCTGCCGCTGGCGCTGATCGCGCCGTTCGCCGCCGAGTCGCTCGGCGTCTCGACGGGACTTGCGGGCGTCGTGGCGTCGGTAGCGGTCGGCACGGTGTGCCTGAGCCTCATCGGCTCGATCAGTGCCGCGCTCACCCTCGGCATCAGGCGCAGCGGCGTGCTGCTCTCGCTGCTGACGCTGCCGCTGTCGCTCCCGGTGCTGATCTTCGGCGCGCGCGCCACCGAGCTCGCGATCCGCGGACTGCCGTACACGGCACCGCTCGAGCTGCTCGCGGCGCTCGCGGTGCTCGGAGTCACGCTGGCGCCGCTCGCGGCGGCGGCGGCGGTGCGCATCAGTCTGGAGTAGCCTTGGTGTGAGCTGGACGTGGTTTCATCGGCTGGGATCTCCGCCCTACGTCTACGGACTCGCGCGGCGCCTGACGCCGTGGTTCGCGTGGGGCGCGGGACTTCTGCTCCTCTGCGGGCTGTACGGCGGCCTGGTGCTGGCGCCCCCCGATTACCGGCAGGGCAACGACTTCCGCATCATCTACGTGCATGCGCCGAGTGCGTGGATGTCGCTCATGGTGTATACGACCATGGCGGTCGCTGCTGCGGTCGGCCTGATCTGGCGCATGAAGGTGGCGCACGCCGTCGCGGCGAGCTGCGCGACGATCGGCGCGTCGTTCACGTTCGCGGCTCTCGTGACCGGCTCGCTCTGGGGCGTGCGCATGTGGGGCACGTGGTGGGAGTGGGATCCGCGGCTGACTTCGGAGCTGATCCTGTTGTTTCTCTATCTCGGCTATATGGGCTTGCGTGCAGCGATCGAGGACACCCAGCGCGCCGACCGCGCCAGCGGACTGCTGGCCGTGGTGGGGGTGGTGAACGTGCCCATCATTCACTACTCGGTGGTGTGGTGGAACTCGCTGCACCAGGCGCCGTCGGTGATGCGCCTCGGCAAGCCGACCATGCCGCCGGCGATGCTGCTGCCGCTGCTCATCATGCTGGCGGGCTTCACGCTGCTGTTCGCGGCTCTGCTGCTCGTGCGGCTGCGCGGCGAGATCCTCAACCGCGAGCGCACGGCCGCCTGGATCCGCGAGGCGCTTGAGGCATGAGGCAGTTTCTCGACATGGGCGGTTACGCGGCCTACGTGTGGCCGGCGTACGCCGTGACGCTTGCGATCGTGGCACTGAACATCATCTGGGCGCGGCGCCTGCTCGCGCAGGCGCGCACGGCGGCACGGCGGCGTCTCGGCGGCGAGACCGGGCCGGGGGACGGTGCATGACGCCCAGGCAGCGCCGCATGACCCTGGTTGCGGGCATCCTCGCGGGGGTGACTGTCGCCGGGGCGCTGGCGCTCAGCGCCTTCCGCCAGAACGTCACTTTCTTCTTCGATCCGAGCCAGGTGGCGAGCGGCAAGGTCCCGCCTGGCGAGCGCTTCCGACTCGGCGGCATGGTGACCGAGGGAAGTCTGCACCGCGTGCCGGGTAGCCTCGAGGTGCAGTTTGTCGTGACCGACTTCGCCCACGAGATACCCGTCGTCTACGCAGGTGTGCTGCCGGACCTCTTCCGCGAGGGCGCCGGCGTCGTCGCCCATGGGCGGCTGCGCGCGGACGGGACGTTCGTCGCCGACGAGGTGCTCGCGAAGCACGACGAGAAGTACATGCCGCCCGAGGTCGCGCGCTCACTCAAGCGCCGCAACGGCGAGTCGCGCGCTGCGCCGCTCCCCTCGGGCACCGCCGGCGTCAACCCGGCGGGAGGCTGACGGCATGCTGCCCGAGCTCGGCCACTTTGCGTTGATCCTCGCGCTGCTGCTCGCAGCGCTCCAGGCATTCTTTGGCATCGCGGGCCCGTGGCTCGGGCGCGAGCGCTGGATCGCGGCCGTGACTCCCGCGGTAGCCGGGCAGTTCGTGATGGTGGCGCTGGCGGCGGGCTGCCTGGTCGCGGCCTTCGTCGGCTACGATTTCTCCGTCGCCTACGTGGCGGACAACTCCAACTCGGCGTTGCCGCTGTTCTACCGCGTGACGGCGCTGTGGGGTGCGCACGAGGGCTCGCTGCTGCTGTGGATCCTGCTGCTCGCCGCCTGGACGGTGGCGGTGGCGTTCGGTGCGGCGCGGTTGCCGCGGCACTTCGCCGCGCGTGTCCTCGGGGTGCTGGGCGTGGTCAGCTTCGGATTCCTGCTCTTCACGCTCGCCACCTCCAATCCGTTCCTGCGCCTCGACCCTCCGGCGGCGGACGGCGCGGATCTGAACCCGATCCTGCAGGACCCCGCGCTCGCGGTGCATCCGCCGATCCTCTACACGGGTTACGTCGGCTTCGCGGTGGCCTTTGCCTTTGCCTGTGCCGCCATGCTCGAGGGCCGGATGGATCAGAGCTGGGCGCGTTGGACACGCCCCTGGACCACGGTCGCCTGGGCGTTTCTCACCTGCGGCATCGCCCTGGGCAGCTTCTGGGCGTACTACGAGCTCGGCTGGGGAGGCTTCTGGTTCTGGGACCCCGTGGAAAATGCGTCCTTCATGCCGTGGCTGGTCGGCACCGCGCTCGTGCACTCGCTCGCAGTCACCGACAAGCGCGGGCTCTTCAAGAGCTGGACGCTGCTGCTCGCGATCCTGGCGTTCTCCCTCAGCATGCTCGGCACCTTCCTGGTGCGCTCCGGGGTGCTGGTGTCGGTGCATTCCTTCGCCGCCGACCCGAAACGCGGCGTGTTCATCCTCGCATTTCTCATCGTGCTCGTCGGCGGCGCCCTGACGCTGTACGCGTGGCGCGCCCCGCGGCTCAGATCGACGGCCGGCTTCGAGCTCGGCGCGCGCGAGTCCTTCCTGCTCTTCAACAACGTGCTGCTGGTCATCGCTGCCGCCACGGTGTTTGCCGGAACGCTTGCGCCGCTGATCTCGGATGCGCTCAGGCTCGGCACGCTCTCGGTCGGCGCGCCGTATTTCAACCCGACCTTCATGGTGTCGATGTTGCCGCTGCTCGCGCTGCTGTCGCTCGGGATTCACGCCGGGTGGAAGCGCGGTCGCCTCAAGGATAAGCAGCGCACGCTCCTGCGGACGCTGCTCGCGGCCGCGGTGCTCGGGTGTGCGGTCGCATTCGGCATCTTCGCCGGCGCCAGGGTGCTGACCCCCGTCGGCCTCACGCTCGGGATCTGGATCATCCTCGCCTCGCTGGTGGATCCGATCGACCGCTGGCGACGGCGCCTGTCGCTGCCGCGCGCCGTGCTCGGCATGACGATCGCGCACGTCGGGCTGGGGCTCGCGGTCATTGCGCTCACCACGGTGCAGTCCTTCACCGTCGAGCGCGACGTGGCGCTGGCCGCGGGCGCGAGCGCCGAGGTCGGCGGCTACCAGTTCCGCTTCGAGGGTGTGCATCCGATCGAGGGTCCCAACTATGGCGGCGCCGGCGCCCGCGTCGCGGTGACGCGCGGCGGCGCGCCGGTGGCGATTCTCACGCCGGAGAAGCGCCAGTACTGGGTGCAGCGCCAGCTGACCAGCGTCACCTCGATCCGCATGAGCCGCGGCAACAACCTGCTCGTGGCACTCGGCGACGACCTGGGCGGCGGCGGCCGCTGGAGCCTGCGCATCCAGATCCGGCCGCTGGTGAGTCTCATCTGGCTGGCGGCGTTCGTCATGGCGCTGGGGGGCGTGCTCGCGGCATCCGACCGGCGCTATCGCGCGCTGCGGGCGGCCGAAGCCGCCACTGCGCACGCAGCCGGGCCTGCGGTGCAGGGCTCATGAGCCGCTTTCTGCTGCCTCTCGCAGTGTTCGCTCTGCTCGTGGCGGTGCTCGCCATGGGCATCCGGCACGCTCCGGAGAAGGGCGTGATCCCTTCGCCGCTGATCGGCAGGCCCGCACCGCAATTCGCCCTGCCGGATCTTGCGGATGCGGCGCATATCGTCGATTCGCACAGCCTCGCCGGGCACTGGTACCTGTTCAACGTGTGGGGCACGTGGTGCGTCGAATGCCGCGCCGAGCACGACACGCTCCTCGAGGTGCGCAAGGCAGGCGTCGTGCCGCTCGTCGGTCTCGACTGGAAAGACAACGACAGCGACGCGCGCGAGTGGCTCGAGCAGCTCGGCGACCCTTACCAGGTCGTAGCGGTCGATCACAACGGCCGCGCCGCGATCGACTGGGGTGTCTACGGCGCGCCGGAGACTTTCCTGGTGAACCCCCAGGGCATCGTGGTCTACAAGTACGTCGGCCCGCTCACCCACGACGTATGGACGCACGACATCCTGCCGCTGGTGCCAGGCCACCCGGTGGCGGGCTCGTGAGGCGGCAGCTGACAGGCGCGCTGCTCGGCGTGCTGCTCGCTCTCGGCGGCGCCCGCACGGCGCACGCGGTCGATCCGACCCAGCTCCCCGATCCACGGCTGCAGGCGCGCTACCTCGCACTCACGCACGAGTTCCGCTGCATGCAGTGTCAGAACGAGTCGCTCGCGGACTCCCCGGTCGAGCTGGCCGCAGACCTGCGCGCCGAAGTACGCGACATGCTGCTCGCCGGCAAGAGCGACGCTCAGATTCGCGCCTTCATGGTGGCGCGCTACGGAGATTTCATTCTGTTCCGGCCGCGCTTCAATGCACGCACCGCCTGGGTGTGGCTGGCTCCGGGCGTGCTGCTGCTGGCCGGCGCGCTGGTGTGTGTGCGGGTGCTGCGGCAGCGCGCCGCGCTGCTGCCGGCCGATACCGAGCCCGTGCAAGAGGACGCGCGGACCTGATGCTCGGCTTCGTGCTGCTCGCAGCCGCGCTCACCCTGGCCGTCGTCGTCGCGATCGCCGTGCCGCTCCTCAGGCGCGGCCCGGCAGGAGCGGGCGAACCCGCCTCCTGGAGCGCACTCGGTGCAGCGGCTCTGCTGGTGGCGGGCTCGGCGGTGCTCTACGCGTGCTGGAGCAACTGGCCGTGGCATGCGCCGCCGCCGCCGGACTCGCCGCAAAGCATGGTGGCGCACCTCGCGCGGCAACTCGAGCAGGATCCGCAGAACCGCGCCGGGTGGCTGATGCTCGGCCGCTCCTACATCGTGCTCAGGGAGTACCCGCTGGCACTGCGGGCGTTCGAGCGCGCCGACCGCCTGAGCAGCGGCGGCGATCCGGAAGCGCTCATCGGCGAGGCCGAGGCACTCGCGATGAGCGATCCGACGGAGCTCGACGGCCGCGCCGGCCGGCTGGTCGAGCGGGCGCTGGCGCTCAATCCCGATTCCGGCAAGGCGCTGTTGTTCGGTGCCGCGATCGCCGCCCGGCGCGGCGACCTGCCGCTCGCCCGGGCGCGCTTTGTGAAGCTCCTCGGAGAGAATCCGCCCGCGAATGTCCGGCCGTTCATCGAGCAGCAGATCGTGGTCCTCGATGAGGAGCTCGGGCGCCGCGCCGGCGGCGCTGGGGCCGCGGGCGGCGCCGCGGTCGCCGCCCGGCGCGGGGACCTGCCGCTCGCCCGACAACGCTTCGCGAAGCTCCTGGATGAGAACCCGCCCGCGAACGTCCGGCCGTTCATCGAGCAGCAGATCGTGGTCCTCGATCGGGAGCTGGCCCGCCGCGCCGGGACTGCATCCGGCAGCGGCTCGGCCGTCCCGGCAGAGCGTGCATCGAGCGGCTCTGCCGGCACGTCGGTGCGCGTCCGTA
>JASHTN010000231.1 GCA_030040525.1 Gammaproteobacteria bacterium
GTCGCCTTGCGGATCGCGCGCACGTGGATGAACAGGTTCTTGGTGGCATCCTGGATCAGCTGCGAGCCGCCCAGGCGGATGATCATCTGGTGGAATGCGATGTTGGCGTCCGAGTACTCGCCGATGTGCTCCGCTGGCGGCGAATTCCGGAATTCGTCGAACAGGTGGCGCAGCTTGCTGATCTCGCTGTCCGGCGCGTGCAACGTCGCGAGGCGCGCCGACATGCTCTCGAGCGCCGCCCACATCTGGATCATCTCGATGATCTCGCGCTTGGACTCGCGCACGATGAAGATGCCGCGGCGCGGCACCGTGCGCACGAACCCCTCCTGCTCGAGGATTGAGAGGGCCTCGCGCACCGGAGTGCGACTCACCCCGAGGGCCTGCATCAGCTGCCGCTCGTCGAGGCGCAGCGGCTCGCGCTGACTGTAGATGTCGGTCCCCGCGATGGCGTCCTTGAGCAGCGCATACGCCTGGTCGCGCAGGCTGACCGAATTGAGTGGTGCGAGCGCGAGTCGACTGGGGGTGATGCCGAAACGCCGCCGTCGCGTCGCGACGCCCGTCGTCACCTTAACGCTCGCACTCACCCGCAGTCCCCATCATAAGAAGACCCTCCGCCTCAGACGCGGCGGTCGAAGCCCCGCGTGCGCGGACACGTGCGTGCATGTCGGGTACCGCTCGTGCACCGCTGCTCAAGGTACAGAGCATACAAAATGCCAGCAAGGGCGGGTGTTGCACCCCAGTAGCACGCGTCTGTCACCTCGAGGCTGTCGCTGCACCGTGCCGACGTCGCTCAGGCTCCGGACTGGCACCTTCCACCGTCTCTTGCGCCCGTTCAGGCTTGCCATGTATAAAGATATATCAGATATGGTCGGTGTGGTTGGCGGCGACAGGCTGCAACGTGCGCGTGGGAGGTGCCCCGTCTCGCGCCGCGCCCCGCTGAGCGCAGGGGCTTGCCGGCGGCGGGGCACGGAGGGTGGTGACCGTACCCGCCGCACGGCAGATGACTTATGGAGAAACACGTATGACAGCCGCGACCGTGACACCGGCAGCCGCCCCCGCCGCGACGACCGCGGAGAACACCCTGCAGAAGAAGAGCCGTGATGCCGGCGTGATCTCCGGCGGCCACCTGGTTGCCAAGGCGCTGAAGAACGAAGGTGTCGACACGATCTTTACCCTCTGCGGCGGTCACATCATCGACATCTACGACGGCTGCATCGATGAGAGCATCCGCATCATCGACGTGCGCCACGAGCAGGTGGCTGCGCACGCCGCCGACGGCTACGCGCGCCAGACCGGCAGGCTCGGCTGCGTGGTGACGACCGCGGGCCCGGGCTGCACCAACGCCGTCACCGGCATCGCCACCGCGTTACGCTCCGAGAGCCCGGTACTGCACATCGGTGGCCAGGGCGCCCTCACCCAGCACAAGATGGGCTCGCTCCAGGACCTGCCGCACGTCGACATGATGTCGCCGATCACCAAGTTCGCCGCCACCGTGCCGAGCACCGAGCGCGTGGCAGACATGATCTCGATGGCAGCGCGTGAGGCGTTCAGCGGCGCCGCCGGCCCTGTGTACCTCGAGATCCCGCGCGACGTGCTCGATCGCGAGGTGGACACCAGCAAGGCGATCGTGCCCAAGCCCGGACACTATCGCGCCTCCACCCGCTCGCTCGGCGACCCGCGCGACATCGAGAAGCTCGCCGACATCCTGGTCAATTCCGAGCGTCCGGCGATCCTCTACGGGCAGCAGGTGTGGGCCGCGCGCGGCCACGAGGAGGCGATCGCGCTGCTGCGCGGGCTCGACATTCCGGGATATTTCAACGGCGCCAGCCGCGGCCTCCTGCCGCCCGGCGATCCGCACCACTTCGACCGCACCCGCGGCCAGGCATTCACCGATGCCGACGTCATCGTGATCGTCGGCACTCCGTTCGACTTCCGCATGGGTTACGGCCGGCGCATCAGCACCAAGGTGAAGCTGGTGCAGATCGACATGGATTACCGCACCGTCGGCAAGAACCGCGACATCGACCTGGGGCTGGTCGGCCACCCCGGCGCGATTCTCGGTGCAGTGCTGCAGGCGGCGAGCGGCCGCCTCAAGCAGGATAAGCGCCAGGCGCGCCGGGACTGGATGAAGAGGCTGAGCGCCGCGGAAAGCGCCGCGACCGATAAGCTGATGCCGTTGTTCAGGTCGAACAACACGCCGATCCATCCGTACCGCGTAGCCTGGGAGCTCAACGAGTTCCTCGCCGACAACACCGTCTACATTGGCGACGGCGGCGATGTCGTGACTATCTCGGCGCAGGCCGTACGGCCGCACCGCCCCGGGCAGTGGATGGATCCGGGCGCGCTCGGCTCGCTGGGCGTCGGCACCGGCTTTGCGATCGCTGCCGGCCTGGCCCATCCCGACAAGGAAGTGCTCTGCTACTACGGCGACGGCTCGTTCGGCATGACTGCCTTCGACATGGAGACCGCCAACCGCTTCGGGGTGCCCTATATCGCGGTCGTCGGCAACAACTCCGCCATGAATCAGATCCGCTACGGGCAGCTCGCCAAGTATGGCGAGGAGCGTGGCAACGTCGGCAACCTGCTCGGCGACGTGCCGTTCGGCAAGTTCGCCGAGATGCTCGGCGGCTACGGCGAGGAGGTGCGCGATCCGGCGCAGATCGCGCCGGCGCTCGAGCGTGCGCGCGAATCGGTACAGCGCCTGAGGCGCTCGGCGGTCATCAACATCTGGGTGGACCCGCGCGAATACGCGCCGGGCACCAAGAACCAGACCATGTACAAGTAAAGGGCGCGTGCCAACCACCTCTGCCGGAGACTGACATGGGCAAGGCACTGGACGGGGTCCGCATTCTCGACTTCACGCACGTGCAGTCAGGCCCGACCTGCACCCAGCTGCTCGCGTGGTTCGGCGCGGACGTCATCAAGGTCGAGAAGGCGGGTGCCGGCGACGTGACGCGCGGGCAGCTGCAGGACATCCCCAACGTGGACAGCCTTTACTTCACCATGCTGAACCACAACAAGCGCTCGATCACCCTCGACACCAAGCATCCGCGCGGCAAGGCGGTGCTCGAGCGGCTGATCCGCCACTGCGACGTGCTGGTGGAGAATTTCGCGCCCGGTGCGCTCGAGCGCATGGGTTTCCCTTACGAGCGCATCCGGCAGCTCAACCCGAAGATGATCGTCGCCTCGGTGAAGGGCTTTGGGCCAGGGCCTTACGAGGACTGCAAGGTCTACGAGAACGTCGCGCAGTGCGCCGGCGGTGCGGCCTCCACCACCGGATTCGACGACGGGCCGCCGCTCGTGACGGGGGCGCAGATCGGCGACAGCGGCACGGGCCTGCATCTCGCGCTCGGCATCGTTTGCGCGCTCTACCAGCGCAACACCACCGGACGCGGCCAGAAGGTGCTCGCGGCCATGCAGGACGGTGTGCTCAATCTGTGCCGCGTCAAGCTGCGTGATCAGCAGCGCCTGGCGCGCACCGGTGTGATGAAGGAGTACCCGCAGTACCCGGACGGCCGGTTTGGCAGCTCCGTGCCCCGTGCCGGCAACGCCTCCGGCGGCGGCCAGCCCGGCTGGATCATCAAGTGCAGGGGCTGGCAGACGGATCCGAATGCCTATCTGTACTTCATTGCGCAGGCGCCGGTATGGAAGCAGATCTGCGCGGTGATCGGCAAGCCCGAGTGGATCACCGATCCCGACTACGCCACGCCGGATGCGCGACTGCCGCGGCTCACGCAGGTGTTCGGCGAGGTCGAGAAGTGGACCATGACCCGCACGAAGTTCGAGGCCATGGCGGAGTTCAACAAGCACGACATCCCCTGCGGCCCGATCCTCTCGATGGAGGAGCTCGCCGCCGAGCCGTCGCTGCGCGCCACCGGCACCGTCGTCGAGGTCGATCATCCGAAGCGCGGCAGGTACCTGAGCGTGGGCAACCCGATCAAGCTCTCCGACAGCCCCAGCGAGGTGAAGCGCTCGCCGCTGCTCGGCGAGCACACGCGCGAGGTGCTCGGCGAGCTCGGCTTGAGCGAGTCCGAGATCAGGACGCTGGAGCACGAGAAGGTCATCTGAAGGTCAGAGGTCACTCAGGGAAGCCGCATGACGATCCCGGTAGCGGTGCTCGGCGCGAGGTATCAGTGGGCGCGCGCTGCGGGGTTCGTGCCCAGTTCGTAGGCAGCGGCAAGGGGATTCCACGCAAGGCCAAGTAACGATTCGAATGCAAGCAATGCCTTGAACACTTTGAGGTAGCAAGTCAGCTAACAGCTGGGTCTCGGTTCAATCACGCCTCGAAAGGGGGATTTATGTTCGGCACAAGAATGCTCAGAGCGCTGGCTGCGATCGGCGCGGCCGCACTGGTTGTGTTCAGTTATCCGGGCGGCAGCGTTGCGCAGGATGCGGAGACGCAGGCCAGAATGCGCATCATCCAGGAGCGGATCGACGACCTGAGCCGGCAGCTGCACGAGCTGCAGGAGGCGCAGGCCGCCACGGCCAAGCAGGTCAGTTCCACGACCAGCAAGTTCAACACCTTCTTGAAGGGCTTCTTCGGCACCTTCGACGTGTCGATGGAGGGTGCGACCAAGGGCATGAGCGGCATGGTGGCTTACCCGTATTCGCTCGCTCCCGGCGTCACGAGCCCCACCGGTCCGTTCGTGATCAGCGGTCCCGAGAAGGCGCCTCCGTTCGGCCGGGTCGACTGGATGCCCATCATGGCGAGCAACGGCTCGAACGTCGGTTACCGGGGCTTCCACCAGATTGCCACGTCGGACGTCGACTTCATCTACCAGGTGGCGACCGCCCTCAACATGGTGGCCGCACCCGGCTTGCTGAGCAGCTACACGCAGCAGTCGAACCGGGTCGAGGGAGCCATCGGCCTCGGCGATACCTACATAGGCTTCAAGGGCCATGGAAGCCAGAACTGGGGCACGTTCAAGTTCGGCGAGATGTTCCTGCCCTACAAGACCTCCACCGACCGGCTCGACCCCTTCGCCAACCAGATGGGCGGCTACAACACCATCATGGGCAACACCGGGGGCGACAACCGCGTCGAGTTCGGCACCCGCATGGATCACGTGGCCATGTACAACTCGCCCGACTTCTCGGGCTTCAGCTTCGATGTTGCCTGGGCGTTCGGCCAGAATCCGGACGTCAACAGCAACGTACCGGCGCTCGGGTCTACGGACTGCACGGGCCAGAACCAGCCCGGCAGCGGCAACCTGTTCCTGAGCTGCGACGACGGCGGCTTCAACAACGCCTTCAGCGGCGACCTGAAGTTCGAGACGGGCGGTCTGTATCTCCTGGCCGCTTACGAGATTCACACCGACGTGAACCGCAGCAGCGACGGAGTGGGCTCCAACAACCCGTACTACCTGTACCTGTACGGCCTGGGGCCGAACAGCAAGGTGACCTGCGCACCGGGAGTCCTTTGCTCGTCGCTCCTCGACTGGTCGGACTTCCTGGCCTACGAGGCAGAGAATCCGGGTGAGGCGCTTGCCGGCTCGCCCGAGTTCAATACCAAGTACGACGTGGTCGACGAGTGGGCGATGAAGTTCGGCGGGCAGTACCACTTCGACTTCGGCCTGACGGTCTCCTACATTTACGAGGACCTGCACCGCAACCTGCCGTACTTCATGGAGTGGCAGAACGAGCGGCAGCGCACCGGTGACTGGTTGGCCATCGACTACGCGTTCGCCGACGGCGCGGACCGGATCGCCTTGGGCTGGGCGCATGCCGGCGCCACGGTGGGCGACCCGGGCGGGCAGCACAACTACATGCCGGCCGGGGTCGGCGACAACGAGGCCAACACGATTTCGGCCTCCTACTGGCATAAGTTCGACAGGCAGTTCAGCGCGTATTTCGAGTTCGCCGACACCAGTAACGACGGCAATGCGCACTACGATCTCGGCGCCGGTG
Organism: Gammaproteobacteria bacterium; assembly: GCA_030040525.1. Taxonomy (GTDB): domain Bacteria; phylum Pseudomonadota; class Gammaproteobacteria; order Steroidobacterales; family Steroidobacteraceae; genus 13-2-20CM-66-19. Next base: position 5,908 of record JASHTN010000231.1, read on the forward strand.
GCGCGGGCGTCAAGATCGACTGCCACGATGCGACCCATGCGCTGTTCATCGACTACAGCAGCGCAGGTCCCACGACCTGGGGCGGATGCCACCCCATCGGCCTTGGGATAGGAGTCAGGTTCCAGTTCTGATATACAAGAGTCGCGTCAAAAGGAGACGGAAATGATCTCGTCGCCAGTCATGAAGCGCGTGGTGCGCGTGGCATTTGCCGCGGCGCTGCTGTGCGCTCTGGTCGCGTGCGCAACGCAGCCTCCTCAGACCGCCGCCCAACGGCAGGCCGACAAGGAAATCGCGGAGCGCGTGCAGACGGCGCTGGATGCGGACAAGCAGCTTTACGCCAAGCACATTTTTGTCCGGTCCTACAACGGCGTGGTCGAGTTGTCGGGCTTCGTCTGGGACCCGCCGGACCTGCTCGAAGCCGAGACCATCGCCACGAATGTGGAGGGCGTCGTCAGAGTGGTGAACAACCTGGAGCTGCAGCGAAACGGCATCGACGACTCGACTGTAACGTACTAGCGATGGGCGGATTGGGGCACCCGGCGTCGCCGGGTGCCCCTGATGCGATGGATCCCTTCGCGACGTGAACCCCGGAGGGCTCGCACCGGTCCAATGCACGGGAAGATCGTGAAAAGACAGTGCTGAGGAGGTGCGTACGCGCCTCGTACGGAGAGTGGGTCGGTGAACCGGGGACTCCTCCCGACCGTGTTGGTGGCGGCGATCGCGGTCGAGTCCTGCTCGACGATGACCCGCAGCGCTCCGGGGCAGATTGTCGCCGACCGGACGGTTACGCAGCATGTATATCTGGCGCTGAACTCGGATCCGTATTATTACTTCCAGCACGTCAACGTCCGGGTCGATGACGGTGTGGCAATCCTGACGGGTTACGTATGGACTCCCGACGCCCTCTACCGCGCCCGGCAGATCGTGCGCGGCGTTCCCGGAGTCACCAGGGTGGTGACGACTGGCCTTGAGCAGGAGCTCGAGGGACGCGGCAACGGCCGCACGAGATAGGCTCACGCCCAGCGGGGCGCGCGCTTCTCGATGAACGCCTGCACGCCCTCGAGCGCCGCCGCGTCCATCATGTTGCACGCCATGGCCTCGCCGGCAGCCTCGTACGCCGGCTCCAGTCCGAGCTCCACCTGCCGGTAAAAGAGCTCCTTGCCCATGGCGATCGCGATACGCGGCTTGGCAGCGATGCCGGCCACGAGCCGGTCGACCTCCGCATCGAGCGCGCGAGGCTCGACGACGCGGTTCACGAGTCCGCGCGCGAGGGCGGTCGCGGCGTCGATGAACTCCCCGGTCACCAGCATCTCGAACGCCTGCTTGCGCGCCACGTTGCGCGCGAGCGGCACGCCCGGGGTCGAGCAGAAGAGTCCCAGGTTCACCCCGCTCACCGCAAAGCGCGCCTCGCTCGAGGCGACCGCGAGGTCGCACTGCGCGACGAGCTGGCAGCCTGCCGCGGTGGCGATACCCTGTACGCGCGCAATCACCGGCACGGGCAGGCGCCTCAAGGCAAGCATCACTCGCGAGCACTGCGCGAACAGCCGCCGGTAGTACTCGAGCGCGGGCTGCGCCCGCATCTCCTTCAGATCGTGGCCGGCGCAGAAAACGCGGCCCTCGGCCGCGAGCACCACCACCCGCAGCGATTGATCCGCAAGCAGCGCATCGAGCTCGCGCTGCAGGGCGCTCAGCATGCCCTCCGACAGCGCGTTGAAGGCCTGCGGGCGGTTAAGCGTCAAGGTGACGGTGCCGCGCTTCGCGGCGCGTTTCACCAGCGGCTCGGTATCCATGTCACTCCTCCTGCTTGGGCCGGCAACGCTGCGCCGGCAAGCGGCTCATTGCACCTGCAAGGGTAGCGCGACCCGGCGGCGGACAAGGAGCCAGTTGGATGTGGCCACCGCAATGGTGCCGAGCAGAATGAGGGATTTGCTGAAGTCCACGCGGCTGAGCAGCGCAGCGCAGATCAGCACACCGAGAGCCGGCAACAGCGGGCCGCCCGGCAGGCGCAGCTGCGCGGCCGCGGGCTGCTTGCGGCGCAGCGCGGGCACGGCGGCGCATACCGCGCCGTAGTAGAAGAGCCGCGCCACCGCCGACAGCGTCACGTTCCAGGCGAAGTTGCCGAAGAGTGCGAAGCCCCACACCAGCACCGCAAACGTCACGATGGACACGTAGGGAGTGCGAAAGCGCGCGTGAATGGCGGCGAAGCAGGGCGGGAAGTCCCCGCGCTCGGCGAGCGCGAACATGGCGCGTGGGTTGTTGAGGAGATGCGCGCTCAGGTAGCCGTACACCGAGACGAGCGCTCCGAGCGAGATGAGCACCGCGCCGGTGCGCCCCATCGTCAGCTGCGCCACGTCGGCGAGCGGCCGCACGCTGCGCCCCGCCTCCGGCAGCACGCCGACCACGACGAACTGCAGCGCGGTGTAAAAGACTGTCACGACGCCGAGCGCCACGAACAGCGCGAATGGCGCATCGCGACGCGGGTTCTTCGCCTCGCCCGCCGGGTTGAGCGCCGCCTCGTAGCCACCGTAGGAGAAGAAAAGGATCAGGATCGCCTTCAGCCAGTCGTCGGCCTCGGTGCCGGCCGCCGCAGGCGCGCTGCCCGGATGCGCCGCCAGGTAGACGAGTCCCACCGCGCACACCACCGCGAGCGGCACGAGCTTGGCGATCACCGACACGTTGCTGACGAGGCTGCCCGCGGCGACGCCCCGGTAATTCGCCGCGGCGAGCGTGCCGACGAAGAGCGAGTCCACCACGAGGCGCGGCAGCGGTGCACTCGAGTGCGCCCAGAACTCGCCGAGCGAGATCACCAGCAGGTTGACCGCCGCGGCGCACCCCGTGAGCCGGGCGAGAAGGTTCATCCATCCGACCTGCAAGCCGACGAACCGCCCGAAAGCATGGCGGATGTAGAGGTACTGTCCACCGGTCGCGGTGAACTGCGAGGCGACCTCGCCGTAGCAGGCGATGATCACGCCCATGGCGAGCCCGGCCATCAACACGGCCTCGGGGCTGTAGCGGCCGAGGAGCGCGGCCACCACCGAGGGCAGGCCGAAGATGCCGCTGCCGATAATGGAGTTCACCGCCAGTGCTACCATGCTCCAGCGGCCGATAGCCCGGACCAGCGTCGGCGTCGCGGCGCGCGGCGGCTCCTGCATCATCGACCCCCTTGTATCACAAAGGCCTGTGCGAACGTGCGTTACTCCTATGCCACTTACCTCGAATGCAGCGTCACCGGAGAGCGCTCCAACATCGGCACGCTGCAGGGCCTGTCGGCGGCGGGTAAGCCGCTGCTTGCCCGCTATGATCTCGAGGCGCTGAGGCGCGAGGTGGGGCGCGAGCTCATCGAGGCGCGCGCACCGGGATTGTGGCGCTGGCGGGAGCTGCTGCCGGTGACGGCTCCGGATCACATCGTGAGCCTCGGCGAGATCGAGACACCGCTCATTGCGCTCACAAACAGTCCGCGCCCGGATGGATTCCCGCCGCCGGTCGTCAAGGACGAGGGGCGGCTGCCGACCGGCTCGTTCAAGGCGCGTGGTCTGTGTCTGGCCGTTTCGATGGCGAAGTCTTTCGGCGTGCGGCGTCTCGCCATTCCCACCAATGGCAACGCGGGTGCTGCCATGGCCGCCTACGCGGCCCGCGCCGGGATCGAGGCCTATTGCTTCTGCCCCGACGACACGCCCGAAACGAATCTGAGTGAGATCGCGCTGCAGGGCGCGACCGTGTGGCGGGTGAACGGTCTCATCAACGACTGTGCGCGGCTCGTGCAGGCAGGTCGCGACAGGTACGGCTGGTTCGACGTCTCGACGCTGAAGGAGCCCTACCGCATCGAAGGCAAGAAGACCATGGGGCTCGAGCTGGCGATCCAGCGGCGCTGGCGACTGCCGGACGTGGTGTTCTATCCGACCGGAGGCGGCACCGGGCTCATCGGCATGTGGAAGGGCTGGCAGGAGCTGCTCACCCTCGGTTGGATCGAAGGCCCCCTGCCCCGCCTCGTGGCCGTGCAATCCACCGGCTGTGCGCCGATCGTGCGTGCCTTCGACGAAGGCGCAACTCACGCGCGTCCCTGGGAGAACGCACACACCATCGCCTCCGGCATCCGCGTTCCGGGCGCGCTCGGGGACTTCCTGATCCTGCGCGCGCTGCGCGAGACCGGCGGCTTTGCCATCGCGGTGCCGGACGAGGACATCGAGCGGGCGCGCCAGCAGGCCGGGGAGAAGGATGGCCTGCTGCTCTGTCCCGAGGGGGCCGCGACCTACGCCGCGTATCTCAAAGCTGCGGCGCGCGGCCAGGTGAGTCCGAGCGACGAGGTGGTGCTATACAACTGCGCGAGCGGGCTCAAGTACCCGATGCCGCAGGTGACGGCACACATGGACGTCAACCGGCCGTTCGCAGACTCAGCACCGGGATTCAGCGCCGCATAGACCTGAAGCGCCGGGCCTTGGAATTCTCATGAATGCTGCTCCACCCGTGCGGCGGCGCCCGCACGGCTGTTGCGGCTCGCCCGGGCACGTTGTGCGAGCTGCGGGGAGTAGGGCTCGGGCTCGATGGGAGCGGGCGCTCCGGACATGAGCTGCGCCAGGAGGCAGGCCGAGCCTGCGGCCTGCGTCCAGCCGAGGTGCCCGTGTCCGGCGTTTACCCAGAGTCCGCCGATCGCGCTGGCGCCGATATAGGGCCTGCCGTCCGCGGACACCGGCCGCAGCCCGCACCAGCCGCGAGCGCTCGCGCGATCAACCACGCGCAACAAGGCCGGAGTGAGCGCCGCGGGCAGCTTCCACAGAGCCTCCAGGCGCGCCGTTCGAAGCGTCCGATCCCAGCCGCTGAACTCGGCAGTGCCCGCCAGGCGCAGCGTGTCCCCGAGAGGAGTCATGACCGCATGCAGCGAATCGTCGAGCAGCGCCAGTTGCGGTCTGAGTGCCGGCGCGACACCCGGGATCGGGATCGAGAGCGAGTAGCCCTTGACCGGCCGCACGTGCAGCCGCACCCCATGCCTGTCAAGCAGCGCCGTGGACCAGGGGCCCGCGGCGACGACCACCTGGCTGCCGGCGATCAGTCCGCCCGCGGTCTCGACTGCCGCGACACGTCCTGCCGCGATACGCAGGCTGCGCACCGTAGTGCGCTCCGAGATGCGCACGCCGCGCTCCAGCAGCCGCTCTTTGAGTGCGCGGCAAAAGAGGTGGGCGTCGCCGGTCTCGTCGGCCGGATAGTGGATGGCGCCGACGATCGAGCCGCGGACTCCGTCGAGCAGCGGCTCGAGACGGGCCGCAGCGGCGGCATCGAGCGCGGCGTAGGTCAGCCCCATCGGGCGGAGCGCCTCGACGCGCGCCAGGGCACGATCGAACTCGGCGCGATCGCGATAGACGTTGAGCGTGCCGCGGGTGCTCACGGCGTACTCGAGGCTCAGGTCCCGCCGCCAGCGTTGCAGGCAGCGCAGGCTGTAGTCGCACAGCCGGAAATTCGCTTCCGTCGCGAGGCGATAGCCGCGCGGCGAAGAGGCGTACAGAAATCGCCATCCCCAGCCGACATAGCCGCCGATCGCGCCTGGCCGCAGCAGCATCGGGGCGTCCTCGCGGCCGAGCCACTTGAGCAGCCGCCGCCACACGCCAGGGATGTTCCAGGGATGGGGCATCGACGGAGTGAGCAACCCGCCGTTGGCAAAGCTCGTCTCGAGCGCGACGCCCTCGCGCCTTTCCAGGACGTGCACGGAGTAACCGGCCTGCGCGAGCGCCGCGGCGCTGGCGAGGCCGGCCAGGCCACCGCCCACCACGATGACTTCGCCGCGGCTCACGGCGCGCGCGGGCCAGGGGCCGTTGCCGCGGCCCTTGCCGAGGCCGCGCGCTCAGCGGTCATCGCGGAACTTGATCGCGGCGTGCGAGCCGTCGCAGAAAGGCTTGTTTTTCGATGCTCCGCAACGGCACAGCGTCACGCGATTGCGCCGCTCGTAGCGGAAGCCGTCACCCGCCACGAGCTGAACGCCGCCGCGCAGCCACAGCGGCCCGCTCACGCGCTCGGGCGGATCCTCGATGATTCCGATGGAGACCGGCAGCGCGTGCTCCAGGGGCTTCGAGCGCTCCCAGGCGACCAGCCGCCCGGAGGGGCAGTGGTTCACCTGACGCACGAACGTGGCGCGTACCTCCGCCTCGTCGGTGCGCTCGACCTGGTTCCAGACCTTGCCGTGCGGATCGCAGAAGCGCGCAAAGGCGCACAGCGGCTCCGCATCGGTGAGATCGAGCTCCGGACCCTCCATGCGCTCGGCCTGCTCGCGATAGGGCTCGCGGCTCGCAGTCTCGGTGCCGTCGAAGCCGACCGCGGTGTGGCTACCGTCGCAGAAGGGCTTGGACTTCGAGTGACCGCAGCGGCACAGAGCGTACTGCGGCGGTGTCGGGATGGGCTCGCTCGCCTGCCATGACTGCGATCCGCCTTGCGCGTCCGCCACGATCGTCTGCCGGGCGAGCGGCACGCCGCCGCTGACCAGATACGGACCGTTCTTCGACACGACCACGCTCGGTCCGGTCCGGTGCGCGGCTGCAGGCTCGCTCGCCGGCGCGTTGACGGGCTCGTGTCCGTGCTTGCGTTCCGATTTGGCCATGGGACCCTCCCGCTCGGTTAAAGGTGCGTCCCCGGGGCAGCAGATGATGCGGCAGGAAGCAGGCGTTGGCTATCAGGGTCGGCACGATGGCGTGGCCGATCAGCGCGGCAATCAGGCCGCGCGGGGGCGCGGCGATTGAGTACAATCCCACGATGTCGCTACGACACCCGGAAGCGCAGCCCGCCGCGTCTGCATGAGCGCGCCGCGCGCTTCGACGCCGTCGCTCGCCGCGCAGGCGCTGATGTTCGCCGGCATGGCCTTCGTCATGCTCGGCAACTACTACGGCTACGATTCGATCGCCCCGGTTGCCGAGCAGCTGTCGCGCCAGCTGCACTTCAGTGATACGCAGGTCGGCACGCTGAATGCGATCTACAGCCTGCCGAATATCTTCCTGGTGGTGCTCGGCGGCGTGCTGGTCGACCGCTTCAGCGCGCGGCTCATGGTGGTTGCGACCACGGGCGTGTGCCTGGTGGGCGCCGTGATTACCGCGCTCGGCGCGCACTTCCCGGTCATGGCAGCCGGGCGGCTGCTGTTTGGCATAGGCTCCGAAACTCTGTCCGTCGCCGCGACCGTCGCGTTCGCACAGTGGTTTGCGGGACGATTCTTCGCGCTGCTGTTCGCGCTCAACCTGAGCCTGGCGCGGCTCGGCTCGTACCTCGCGGACCGCTCGCCGTCCTTCGCCGGCGCGCTCTACGAGCGCGGCTGGCAGCCGCCGCTGTGGCTTGCGGCGGGATTTGCCGTCGCCTCGTTCACGGGGGCGCTCTTGTACTTCTGGCTGGATGCGCGCGAGTCGCGGCGCGGCACGCTGGCGCTGCCGCCGCCGCCCGAGCGCTTCGACTGGCGGCATGCACTCACCTTCCGCACCGACTACTGGCTGCTGGTCGCGACCTGTGTGACGTTCTACTCGGTGATCTTCCCCTTCCGCAGCACCTTCGCCATCAAGTACCTGCAGCAGGCACAGGGACTCTCGCTTGCTCAGGCGAGCACGCTCAACAGCTACGTGTTCCTCGCCGCGGTGTTCGCCACGCCGGTGTTCGGGCTGCTGCTCGACCGGACCGGGCGCAACTCGCTGCTGCTCGCGGCGGGCGCGGTGCTGCTGCCGCTGAGCTTCCTGGTGCTGGGTACGGTATCCGGCGGCGCCGGCCTGTCGACCGCGCTGCTCGGGGTGAGCTTCTCGTTCCTGCCGGCGGTGCTCTGGCCGACCGTGGTGCGTTACGCACCGCCGGAGCACCTCGGCACCGCGTACGGTCTCATGACCACGCTGCAGAATGCGGGCCTGTTCGGCGCCAACCTGGTCGCCGGCTATCTGAACGACGTGAGCGGCGCCGGCGCCGGCAATGCCGCGGGCTATGCGCCCATGTTGTGGTTCTTCGGACTGCTGAGCCTCGCTGCCTTCGGCTGCACCGTCGCGCTGTGGTTCCGGGACCACCGCAAGCTTGGAGAGGCTGCGGTCGCCGCATCCGCCGGCAGCGAATAACCGCAGGCGCTACCCGCTGTGACTGTGCAGGTGGCGCCCGCCCAGGGTCACGGCTTCTTCGCGTAATTGCTGGCGCCGTACCAGTCCACGACTACCACCGGTTCGTTTCCGACGACCCAGGCATCGTGCCCGCTTGGAAGCGAGGTGATATCCCCGGGACCCGCCACGAACTCCGTGCCGTCGTCCATGCGGATCGCGAGGCGGCCGCTCACGTGGTATTGGAAGTGCGGCGCCGTGCAGCTGTCGGTCTTGGCGATCGGCTTGACGTCGTTCGACCATCGCCAGCCTGGCTGAAAGATCAGTCGCCCGACCTGGCCCTCGCCGACGTTGAGGATCTCGGCGCGCCCGTGCGGGAATTCGCGCGTGTCATCGGGTTTCGAAAAGGTCTTGTGCTCGGTTGTTTGCATGACTTCTCACCCGTTGGCGACCTCTGCGTCGCCGCTTGTAAGCAATTGTCTATCAACTAGTAGGTAGAGGCAAGCCCTGCCTGCTATCATTTCCGCTGATGACTGCCGCCGCAGACACCGCCTCCGACGCGACCGCCAGCCGTGTCCTCGACGTCGCCGAGCGGCTGGTGCAGACGCGCGGCTTCAACGACTTCAGCTATGCCGATATCGCAACCGAGGTCGGCATCACCAAGGCGAGCCTGCACTACCACTTCGCGACCAAGGCCGAGCTCGGGCGCAGGCTGGTGATCCGCTACACCGAGTCGTTCGCGGCAGCCTTGCGCCGCATCGACGCCGCCTCGGTGGACCCCCGGCGGCGCCTGCGCGCCTACGTCGGGCTCTATGCAGACGTGCTCGCGGGCCAGCGCATGTGCCTGTGTGGAATGGTCGCGGCGGAGTACGCAACGCTTCCCCGTCCCATGCAGGCGGCCATTCGGGCGTTCTTCGAATTCAACGAAGGCTGGGTGGCCATTCAGCTCGATCAGTGCGCGCGTGCCGGGGGGCTCTCCGGCGCCGTGACGTCGCTGGATGCCGCCCGAATGCTGGTGGGGGCGCTCGAGGGGGAAATGCTGGTCGCGCGCGCCTATGGCGATCCCGCTCGCTTCGGGGCCGCAGCGAAGCTCCTGCTGACCCAGCTGATAGACGCCAAGCCGGCCGCACCGGCCGCGCGCCGCACCCACCGGTCTGCGCGCAACGTGCAGGGCTCGTTGCGAGCCGCGCGCAGACGCAGCTGAGAGCGTTGGCGAGCGTGCATTGGCTGACCCCGCTGCTCATCCTGGCGGTGCTGGTCGGCACCGCGCTCGAGCTGTGGCTGACGCAGCGCCAGGCCGCGACCGTCGCCCGCCACCGCGACTCGGTGCCCGGGCCGTTCGCCGCCAGCATCTCCGCCGCCGAGCACGCCAAGGCGGCAGATTACACGCTGGCCAAGCTGCGCTTCGGCCGCCTCGGCACCCTGGTCGACGCCGCGCTCACACTCGCCCTGACCGTCGGTGGCGGTATCGCCGCGATCGATGAGCTCTGGCGCCGTACAGCGCTCGCCGAGCCGTGGCTGGGAGTCGCGGTGATCGCAACCGTCGCCGGCCTCATGCAGCTCGTCAATCTGCCCTTCGCCGCGTGGCGCACTTTCGGCCTCGAGGCGCGCTTCGGCTTCAACCGCAGCACGCCGGCGCTGTTCGCTGCGGATCTCGTCCGCACCGTCGCCCTCGCAATCGTGCTCGGCGGGCCGCTGCTCATCGCGATACTGCTGCTGATGCAGCGCGCCGGGCGCTGGTGGTGGGTGTGGGCCTGGGGCCTGTGGCTCGCAGTCCTGCTCGTCATGGCCTGGGCCTGGCCGGCTTTCATCGCGCCCCTCTTCAACCGTTTCTCGCCGCTTCACGACCAGGCGCTCAAGGCGCGGATCGAGGCGCTGCTGACGCGCTGCGGCTTCGCTTCCAGGGGGGTGTTCGTCGTCGACAACTCGCGCCGCTCGAGTCACGGCAACGCCTACTTCACCGGCATCGGTCGCCACAAGCGCATCGTGTTCTTCGATACGCTGCTCGAGCGCCTCGGCGCCGCCGAGGTCGAAGCGGTTCTCGCCCACGAGCTCGGACACTTCCGCCTGCGGCACGTGAGGCAGCGCCTGCTGGTCTCGCTGGCCGCCAGCCTCGTCGGGCTCGCGCTGCTCGGCTCCCTGGCGCGCCGCGACTGGTTCTACAGCGCACTCGGCGTGCCGCGTCCCTCGATCCATGCCGCGCTGCTGCTGTTCGTGCTGGTCGTGCCCGTATTCACCTTCTTCGTCACGCCGCTGACGGCCCGCTGGTCGCGGCGCCATGAGTTCGAGGCCGACACCTTCGCCACCCGCCACGCGAGCGCTGCCGAGCTCGCCAGCGCGCTGGTGAAGCTGCACCGCGACAACGCCAACACGCTGACGCCGGACCCGTTGTACGCGGCCTTCTACTACTCTCACCCGCCGCCCCTCGCCCGCATCGCGCGGCTGCATGCCGCCGCGGCGCACGAGAGCTACGGTATGTAGCAGAGCTCGATCAGGTCTGCTCAGACTCAAGCCTCGAACGGGTGGCGCAGCAGGACGGTCTGCTCGCGCTCCGGACCCGTCGAGATCATGTCGAGCGGCACGCTCACCAGGGCCTCGAGCCGCTCCAGGTAGCGGCGCGCATTGCCGGGCAGCGCGCCGTACTCCGTGACTCCCACGGTCGACTCGCGCCAGCCCGGCAGCTCCTCGTACACCGGCTCGATATCCGCGTAGGCCTCGCCCGAGAGTGGCGGCTCCGGCGTCACGACTCCCTTGATGCGATAGCCGACGCCGATGCGGATGGTGTCCAGCCCGTCGAGCACGTCGAGCTTGGTGATGCACAGCCCCGTGACGCTCGAATTGACGATCGAGCGCCTGAGAGCGACCGAGTCGAACCAGCCGCAGCGCCGGCGTCGCCCCGTGACCGAGCCGAACTCGTGTCCGACCCGCGACAGATGCTCGCCGTACTCGTCGAACAGCTCGG
>JASHTN010000232.1 GCA_030040525.1 Gammaproteobacteria bacterium
GCGCCCTGCGGCAGGTCGCGCAGCCCCTTGCCCGTGCGGCTGACGAGCGCATCGCGCACATCGCCGCGCGGCAGCGTGGCCGCGAGCAGCACCCCGCCCTGCAGTTGTGTCGGCAGATCCTTCAGGCTGTGCACCGCCACGTCCACCTCGCGCTCGAGCAGCGCCTGGTCGATCTCGCGCGTAAAGAACGCACGGCCGCCCGCCTGCCACAGCGGCACGTCCTTCTCGCGATCGCCGCGCGTGCGGATCTGCACGAGCTCGACCGGCGGCGCCTCGGGGAGTCCCGTCAGCCGCGCGCGCACGTGCTCCGCCTGCCAGAGCGCGAGCTGCGAGGCGCGCGTGCCGATCCTGAGCACCCGCGCGGCGCTCGTTGCGGCCGGGTCGCTCACGGCTCGCCCCCGGGGAGGAAGCGATAGCCCACTCCCCAGACGGTGAGGAAGTGCCGCGGGTTGGCGGGATCCCTCTCGAAACGCTTGCGCAGCCTCAAGATGAAGTTGTCGACCGTGCGGGTCGAGGGAAACACGTCGTAGCCCCAGACCCGCTCGAGCAGGTCCTCGCGCGAGACGATCTCCCCGGGGTGCTCCGAGAGCACTTTCAGGATCATCGCCTCTTTCTCCGTGAGCTCCTGCCCCTCGCCGTTCCAGGCGCGTGCGCGGAAGGTGCGGAAGTCCATCTCGTTGCCGCCGAAGCGCAGCACCGCGGTAGCGGGGGTGGCCGACGCGCCGCGGTACCACTCCCAGCGCCTCACGATCGCACGCACGCGCGCCAGGAACTCCGCCAGGTGGAAGGGCTTCGCCAGGTAGTCGTCGCCGCCGGCTTCGAGCCCACGCACCCGGTCGGACGGATCGCCGCGCGCCGTGAGAAACAGCACCGGAGTGGTGTTGCCCTGCTCGCGCAAGGTCCGGCATACGGCGAGGCCGTCGATCCCTGGCAGCATGACGTCGAGCACGATGAGTCCGCAGCTGTGCTCGCGCAACCACGCGAGCGCAGCCTCGCCGTCGCCCGCCGACTCGACCGCGTAGCCTTCGGCGCGCAGGTTCTCCATGACGCCCGCCGCAAGATGCGCGTCATCCTCGACCACCAGCACGCGTGCGGTGGCCGGCGGGGGCGTGTCGGCCGTCGCGCTCACGGGCGTGGCGCCTGCGCCTGCGGCCAGGTGAGCGTGAAGCGTGCTCCCTGGCCGACGCCGTCGCTGTGTGCGCTGACCCGGCCCTGGGCGAGCTGCATCAGGCGCCGCACGATGAACAGGCCGAGCCCCGTGCCGTACTGACTGCTGCCGCCGCCCGGATGCAGGCGCGTGAACTTCTCGAACAGCCGCGCGCCGTCGGCGGGGCGAAAGCCCACGCCGCTGTCCTGCACCGACAGCTCCACTTCGCCGTTCGCGGCGCGCGCCGCGAGGGCGACGCGGCCGCCGCCGACCGGGGCGACCGCGGCGAACGCGTTCTCGAGGAGATTGCGCACGATGACGTCGAGCGCCAGCGGGTCGGCGAGCACGTACAGCCCCGGCGGAATGTCGCTCGTGATCGCGATGCGCTGCTGGCGAGCGCGCTCCTCGTGCGCCGCGAGCACGTGCGCCACCGCCGCGCCGAGCTCGAGCGGCTCGGACCTGAGCTCGACCCGGCCGCGCTCCAGGCGCACGCTCTCCAGGATCTGCGTCACCATCCCCTCCATGCGCGCGAGGTCCGCCAGCATGCGCTCGATCAGCGAGCGGGCGCGCTCGGGTTCGAGCCCGCGCAACGCCATGGTCTCGAGCGACAGCTGCAGGCTGGCGAGCGGCGTCTTGAACTGGTGGGAAACGAGCGCCAGGAAGCTGTCCTGCTCCTCGAGCACGTGCGCTTCGGCGCGCAGCGCCCGCGCGATGACCGCGATGCACACCCCGAGCGCCAGCAGGAAGAAGGCGCCCTCCCAGGCGTACTGGTTGGCTCGGCGGCGCGCCTCAGTGAGGAGCGCCGCCTCGATCGCCGGGTCGAGAGCGGCGCGCCGGCCGCTGACCACGATCGCCGGCAGCAGCTCCTGCACGCGCTCAGCGCTCGTGCCGGCATCGAGCAGCGCCTGGGCCGCGGCGGTCTGCCCGGCGTAGGCGCTGCGCGCCACGCGCAGCCGCTCGCGGGTATAGGCCTGCTGATCGTACAGCCACCAGCCCACCTGCACCGCGGATACCACGACCAGCGCAAGGGCCGTCAACTGGAACACGCGGGTGGCTTTCATCCTCATGGCTCGCAGGGCCGGCGTCTGACTCAGGCGACCGCGGCGAGTGACTCGCGCAGCGCCTGGGTGAAGCGCGCGAGATCGGCGGCCGAGTGCGCGAGCGACACGAAGCAGGTCTCGTAGGCCGACGGCGGCAGATACACGCCGCGCTCGAGCATGGCGTGGAACAGTGCCGCGAAACGCGCGGCTTCCTGCTGCGTGAGAGACACGGCCGAGCGCGGCGCGCCGGCCGAGTGCAGCGACAGCCAGAAGAGCGAGCCGGCACGCACCAGGTGCACGGGAAAACGCGCCGCCGCGAGCACCGGCTTCACCAGCCGCTCGAGCTCGGCGCCGCGGGCCTCGAGGCGCTGCCAGGCAGACTCGCGCGAGAGCAGGTCGAGCGTCGCCACGCCCGCGGCCATGGCCACCGGGTTGCCGGACAGCGTGCCCGCCTGGTAGGTGTCGCCGTCGGGCGCGAGGCGCGCCATGATGGCGCGCGCACCGCCGAACGCTCCGACCGGCATGCCGCCGCCGATCACCTTGCCGAAGGTGGCGAGATCGGGGGCGATGCCGAGCAGCTCCGCCGCCCCGCCGCGAGCGAGGCGGAACCCCGAGATCACCTCGTCGAAGATGAGCAGCGCGCCGTGCGCGCGCGTCAGCTCGCGCAAGCGCGCGAGGAACTCGCGCCGCTGGGGCAGCAGCCCGTGATTGGCCGGCAGCGGCTCGATGATCACCGCCGCAACGCCTGGCCCTTCGGCGGCGAACAGCGCCTCCAGCGCCGTCTCCTCGTCGAGCGGCAGCACGCGCGTGCAGCCGGTGAAGGCCGCGGGAACCCCGGCTGAGGCAGGCCGGCCGAGGGTCGCGAGTCCGGAGCCCGCTGCGACCAGCAGGTGATCGGCGTGTCCGTGGTAACAGCCGGCAAACTTCACGATCAGCTCGCGGGAGGTGAAGGCGCGCGCCACACGGATGGCGCTCATCACCGCCTCCGTTCCCGAGGAGACGAAGCGCACCTGCTCGGCCGCCGGGTAGGCAGCGACCAGCCGCTCGGCGAGCTCCACCTCGGCGGCGCACGGCGCCCCATAAGTGGTGCCGCGCGCGAGCGCTTCCTGTACCGCGCTCACGACCGCCGGGTGCGCGTGGCCGGCGATCAGCGGACCCCAGGAGCCGACGAAGTCGAGATAACTGCGGCCGTCGGCGTCGAAGATGTTTGAGCCCGAGCCGCGCGCGATGAAGAGCGGCGTGCCTCCGACCGCGCGGAAGGCGCGCACCGGGGAATTCACCCCGCCGGGGATGACGCGGCAGGCGCGCTCGTAGAGCTCCGCCGAGCGCGGCTGCGGCAGCTGCGCGGTGCGTCCGGGTCGTGAGACATTCATGGGCGTTTCCCGTCGGTTGCCGCCGCCCCGCCGTCAGGGCGGGTCCGGCCGGATTTTGCCGCATGGAAGAACGCCTCGACGACATCGGGCCCGGCGTGCACCGCGGCGGCGCGCAAGCCCGCGAGCGGCAGATGCGCCAGTCGCCGGGCGAGCCCCGAGGCGAGCCGCTGCACTTCAGCGCGCTCGCGGGCATCGAGAGTGCGCAGCTCTCCACGCAGAGCCCGCTCGACCTCCTGCGCGGCGATCTGCTCGAAGTCGCCCTTGAGGCCCGCGAGCCTCCCGCCGATGGCGCGTGTGGCGAGCTCGGCGCGCAGCCGCGCGAGACGCTCGTCGATCGCCGCGCGCACGGGTGCGAGGCGCACGAGCTGGGTGAGGCGCCTCCCCTGGGCGGCCGCGATCAGCTCGTCCATGCCGAGGCGCTGCCAGCCGGCGCGACGCGCCGCTTGCGGCTCGACGTTGGGCGGCACGCCGAAATCGATGAGGAGCGGCGCGGCGCCGGGCGGCCTGAGGCGCGCGAGCACGCCCTCATCGAGCAGCGGCTGACCGCCGCCTGCAGCCAGCAGCAGCACGCCGGTCGGCGGCGGTGCGCAACGGAACTCATCGAGTGACAGCCACTCCCCGCCCACCGAGCGGGCGAGCTCCGCAGCACTCTCGGCCGTGCGGTTCACGATGAGCAGCGGCACGTGCGCCTCGTGCAGCCGCGCGGCGCAGCGGCGCGTCATGGGTGAGACACCCAGCAGCGCCACGCGCCGCGGCGCACTGCCGAGGTGCCCGAGCACGTGCTCGGCCGCCAGATCGCCGAGCGAGGGGGCGCGCAGGCCCGCCTGCCGCCGCACGCGCCGCGACATGGCGAGTGCCTCGCCGAGCAGCCGATCGAGCAGCGGGCCGCAGGCGTGTGCGGCGCGCGCCTCTTCCCAAGCCGTGCGCAGCTGCGCAGCGATCTCATGCTCGCCGGTCTGCGCGGAGTCGAGCCCGCAGGCGAGCAGGAACAGGTGCTCGACCGCCGCCTCTCCGGTCCATGCCCGCAGCAGCCTGGAAGCCTCCCCGGGCTGGGGCTCGCGGCCGCTCAGCGTGCGGAACACCGCCTCGCGCGCATCCCCGGCCGCGCTGTTGTTGCGGTTGGCGTAGAGCACCTCGACCCGGTTGCAGGTGCCGAGGTAGAGCACCTCCGCAGCGCCGAGCGTCGCAGCCAGCGCCTCGAGGCGCGCCGCGAGCTCGGCTCGCGGCACGCTGAAGCGCGCGATCTCGTCCACCCCCGCGTGACGATAGGAGAGGCCGACCACCCCGATCTGGTGCATGGCGGATTTGTAGGCGAGGCACCGGCCGCGAATGT
>JASHTN010000233.1 GCA_030040525.1 Gammaproteobacteria bacterium
CCGCGGCTGCATCGCGCTCGGCGACGAGCTCGGTGGCGAGCTCCTGCAGGTAGGCGGGCAAGTGCTTGCCCTGGGGTCCGGAGAAGAAGCCCGCCAGGTCGGCGGCATGCTCGTTGAGGAGGGCCGCGGCCCGTCCGAGGCCGGGGCACTTCGATTTCCGGATGCGATCCGACACCAGATTCGCCGAGACGTTGACGCTATTCAGCACATTGCCCACGTTGTGCAGCACGTTGGTGGCGACATCCGCCATGCCGGCGTGCCGCGAGGCGACCAGCAGCTGCTTGTGAACGCGCTCGAGCTCCTCCTCGGCCTCGCGCTGCTGCGTGATGTCCTGCACAACGGCCAGCGCGCCCAGCGGCTGACCGCGCGCGCCGGTGAGGCGCTGGGCGCTGGATGAGACCACGCGGGGGACGCCGTCGGGACGGACGATGATGAATTCGGCGTTGCTCACGGTCTCGCCACGCAGCGAGCGCGCCAGCGGGCGCTCCTCGCGCGGTACCGGTGTCTTGCCGTCCGGCCGGAATACCTGGGAGGAAAGAGGGTAGGGGTTGCGCGGGACCTTGCAGACCTTGTCTTCGGCTGCAATGCCGAACAGCTCGGCCGCGGCCCGGTTGTAGTGCGTGATCTGACCGCGGACATCGCAGGCGAGGAGCGCAAGCGGCAGCTCGCCGAACACCGTCGCGAGCAGCGTCTGGTTCTGCAGCAGGGCAGCCGCCATCTCCTTGCGCTTGGAGATGTCTCTCACAAACTCGACCGAGCACTCCGGTTGCTCGCCGCCCCCGTACACCAGCGAGGTGGTGATGCGCGCCCAGAGCGGGCCGCCATCCTTGCGCAGGTAGCGTCTCTCGTGGTCGAGGTGCGTGACCTCGCCGCGCCAGAGCTGCTCGAGACCCGTGGTTGTGGCCTCGAGATCTGCAGCGTGCGTGAGGCTCGCTATGGATTCCTTCTTCAGCTCGTCGGCATTGAACCCGAGCATCGCGCAGAAGGCGAGGTTGGCATGGCGGAAGCCGCCATCCCGGTTCGCAAAGGCGATCCCGATCGGAGCGCTCTCGACGGTGTTGCGAAACAGGGTCTCGACCGGCGGCCGGGTATCGCCGGCTGGAATGCGAAACAGGCCCGTCGCTGCCGTGCTCTCATCCTCGGAGTCTTCGGCGTGCGTCGGCTTCATCGGCGTGCCCGTTCAGCCGGCCCAATGAGTCTCAGGTGCGACACGCCAGTCATGGAAACGGTCTTTCCTCGGGCAGCCGTATTCGGCTGCAACCGCTTGACAAACCGACGCGAATTGCACCACGGCGTGCCCCGGCACACAGCGAACTATGTCGCATGTGCGCGCGGCCCGGAGCCGCAGGCGTGAGCTCAATGTGACCGCGTTCGCGGTTCGAGAGGCGGCGCGCGCCGTTCGAGGGCTGCCGTACCGCGCTAGCCGCGGCCGAGGTTGAACGTCAGACCATACGGATCCCGGAGATAGCATCTCGGTATCCGAGGATCCTCCTCGATCAGCGTGCACCCGATCGCGAGCAGCCTGTCGCGCGCTGCGGGCACGTCCGGCACCAGGTAGTCGAAGACGGGCCCATGGGCCGGACCCCGCTCCACGTAAAGACGGAAGGACCCGGTCTCGAAGCCCACCAGAGCGTCGGTTCGCGACGACACCGCGAAGCCCAGAGTCTCCTCGTAAAAACGCAGTGCTTCGCTCCAGGCGGTCGTGCGAATGATCACGTCGCGTGACGATCGAGCTTTAGGTTGAGCCTGAGACATGCGGTCACCTCCGGAAAATCACCGCTGTGAGAAGACTGCTCCCAGATTCGACGAGTTGCCCGATTCGGCGAAATAGGGGGGATCTCGCGCGCCGGGGCATTACGCCGGGGTTCGGCTCACGTATGTCTGATTTACCATAATATACATTATGCGAACTAGTATGATGCTACCAGACCAGGGGAATGAACCGATAACGCACCCGCGCGGCGTACTCGTCGTAGCCGCTGAGCTCCGCGCGCAGCGTCTTCTCTTCATGCACGGCACGCCAGGCGATCCCAACAATAAAGATAGGCGACAGCGCTAATCCCCACCAGGAACCCAGCACCAGCGGCATACCGACCAGCATGGGCAGCGCAGTCGCATACATCGGATGGCGTACGACCGCATACGGACCGGTATCGATCACTTTGTGCCCTTCCTGAATCTTTACCACCGGCGCGGCGAACGGATTTTCCCCGAGCGTGCGCCAGGACCCCAACATTGCGGCCACAACGCCGAGAGCACCCAATACCTGTACCCAAACCGGTACGGCCACGAAGCCGGTGCGTCGAGCATCCCATGCCATGAAGGCGAGCCAGCCGAGCAATCCGACGAAAAATATCGGGCTCCAGACGCGGTCCCACGGCTTCTGGTTGCGCTGGACCGGCGAACCCAACCGCTCGCGCAACAGCCTTGGATTGGTCTTCGCAAGCCAGATGGTCATGGCCAGCCCGCCGCCTACCAACAGGATGATCAACGCCCAGCCGCCGGGATAAGCAAGTGTGCCTGCCGGCCAGAAGACCAGGACTCCTATCACCACGAACCACAGCAGTGAAACGAGCACCTCGGTCATTGACGCGCCTTTCAGTGGACGCCAAGGTGGCTCAGCAGGAATTCGCTGCCCGCCGAATACACCTCCACGAGGCGCCGGTAAGTTTCGTCCATCTCGTGCGTCTGTCCGGGCACCGCGTGCTGCACGAGCTCGACCTGCGGCCGGCGCGTCTGCAGGGCGCGCGCCAGCACGATGCCGTCGTCGAAGTTGACGTTCATGTCGT
>JASHTN010000234.1 GCA_030040525.1 Gammaproteobacteria bacterium
CGCTTGCCGTTGACGAGCACCAGCACGTCGTTGCAGCTCAGGCCACGCAGCCGCGCCTGCAGCGTCTGGCCCGCCATGTCGTTGCCGAACGCCTGCGCCATGAAGGAGGGCACGAGCTGCGCGAGTACCGCCATGAGCGCGGGATTGCCGGACGCAGACTTCAGGGCGTCGCCGCTCAGTATCTGTACGGGTGCAGCGCTGTTCGCGGCCGTGACGCCGGGCTGACGCGAGCCTGTGACGATCACCTCATCGAGCGTGGTGGAGGACCCCGGCGCCGCCGCGCTGCCCGGGATGCTTTGCGCCCAGGCGCTGCCCGAGCTCAGGAGGATAGTCATCGAGACGGCCGCAATCGACGGGCGTGCGCGCATGTTCATGATTGACTCTGCGAAGTTATTCGGGTTCTGAGAGCGCACGGCGACCGGAAGGCTCGCGCGCAGACGATATGTTTATACGAACATAGCGAGCATTGCAAGGCACCGCGGCCGTGAAATCGCGCTACCATTGCCTGGCGGAGACAGCCCATGACCGACCCCGTGATTCGCTTTCGCATGGATTTCGCAACGCTCTGCTCGGTGGGGCCGGGAAAGATCGCGTTGCTCGAGGGCATTCTTCGCAGCGGGTCCCTTTCACGAGCGGCTCGCGACCTCGACATGAGCTATCGTCGCGGCTGGCAGCTGCTGGCGAGTCTCAACGCCTCCTTTCGCGAGCCGGTCGCGGTTACCGTGAAGGGTGGACGGGGCGGTGGAGGCGCGCGCGTCACGGACTTCGGTCGCGAGCTGGTCGGCTGCTATCGCGCATTCGAGCAGGACACGCAGATGCGCGCCCGCCGCGCCTTCAGGCGCATCGCCGGCAAGACCCGCCGCGCCGGCGCCACCCCGACTGCCCGGCGCACGCGCCTGAGTCGCCCTGCGAGCTAGCGCGGAGCACCGCCCGCCGGGCGCTTGTGTGCCGTCAGCCGCACCAGGCTGACCAGCGAAGCGAGGAACGCGAGCGCTGCCGCCAGGTACAGCGCGGAGCGTGAGCCGTGCGTGGGGTTCAGGCGAAACAGGATGGCGACGCCGGCTGCGCCCACGGCCTGGCCGACGAGCCGTGCCGTGCTGAGCATGCCACCGGCAGAGCCGCTGCGGGCGCGCGGCGCCGCGGCCAGCATGGCGCGATTGTTCGGCGACTGGAACAGCCCGAAGCCCGCTCCGCACAGCGCCATACGCCAGATGAAGGCGGCGGCCGTGCCGCCGGCGGGGAAGAAGGCGAGCAGCCCGAGCCCGGCCGCCATCACGATCAGCCCGACGCCGCCGAGGAGACCCGCGGGGTAGCGGTCGGCGAGACGCCCCGCAACCGGTGCCATCAGCGCGATCGCGAGCGGCCACGGTGTCATCAGCAGTCCGGTTTCGACGGCGCTATGGCCCATGCGCTGGATCTCGAAGGGCAGCGAAACCAGCGCGCTCATCTGCGCGACGAACGCGCACACCGAGGTCGCGACCGACATCGAGAACAGCGGGATGCGCAGCAGATCGAACGGAATGAGCGGCGCGGCATGCGCGCTCTCGTAGCGCACCAGGAGCACGCCGAGCAGGATGCCGCAGGCAATGAGCGCGAGGGCGTGCGGTGTCGCCGCATCGTGTGCGAGGGACTGAAGCCCCGCGAGCGCCAGCCCGAAGGTGCCGGCGTAGAGCAGGGCGGCCGTGTAGTGCAGCGGCCGGCGGGCCGGCTCGGACTCAGGCAGCGAGTAGCGCGCGATCAGCACGGTGATGATGCCGATCGGCACGTTGATGCCGAACAGCCAGCGCCAGTGCGCGACCGCCAGCACCGCCGAGGCGACGGTGGGTCCGACGGCCGCCGAGCTCCCGACCACGAAGGCGTTGATGCCGAGCGCGCGCCCGAGGTAGCGCTGCGGATAGGTGAAGCGCACCAGTGCGGCGTTGACGCTCATGATGCCGGAGGCGCCGACTCCCTGGAGGACGCGCGCCATACTCAAGGTGACAAACGAGGGCGCAACCGCGCAGGCGAGCGAGGCGAGCGTGAACAGCGCGAGCCCCGCCTGCGAGACGCGCCGATAGCCGATGATCTCTCCGAGCGCGGCCAGCGGCAGCAGCAGCACGAGGATCGCCAGCTGGTAGGCGTTGATCACCCAGATCGACACGGCCGGGCTCGCGCCGAGGTCGCGCCCGATGGTCGGCAGCGCCACGTTCGTGATGGTGCTGTCGAGCACCGACATGAATATGGCGAGGAGGATCGCCGCGATCGCCCAGTAGCGGCGCGGCACCGGCAGACCGTCCGGGGGCGCTGCGGGTCCGTGCGGGGCGGCAGTGGGGCTCGACATCCGCGCGATCATATAGAGGAGTGCCGCGAGGTGTCATAACGCGGTCGTAACGGCCGCGCCACGATGCGCCGAGCCGGCTAGAATGTGCATACGCCGCCGATTGCAGACTATACGGAAAGCCTCGTGTCCATCGACGTGAACGCAGCCATCGCACGGGCGGGCAACCAGCCCGAGCGGCGCCGCGCGGAGCGGCGCACTCGGGTGCTGCGCGCACTGATGCAGGGCAGCTTCCACCCGCGGCGCCGCGCGCCGCGCCGCGCGGGCGAGCGCGCCCTGGGCGCTGTCGACTGGTATCACCCGCAGTGGCTCGCCACCGCAATGTTGATCGTCATGCTGTGCTCGGCGGACGCCTTCCTGACGCTGGTCCTGCTCGAGCGCGGCGCCTACGAGATCAACCCTTTCATGCGCGCGCTCCTCGGCGGCTCGGGGCTCGCTTTCGCGGTCGTCAAGATCGGACTCACCGCCGCGGGCGTGGTGCTCCTGACCCTGCTGGCGCGGACGCGCGCTTTCGGACGGGTCAGCGGGGCTGCGCTCCTCTACGGCGTGCTGGCCGCCTACGCGCTGCTGGTCTCGTACGAGTTCACTCTCCTCAAGTAAGCCGCAGCCCGAGTAACCGGGGAGTCGCGCAGCCCGCCGAGCGTGGCTGGCCGCCCCGGGGCTTGCCGCGAGGGACTGTAACCCCCTGGGAGGACGCAGCTTTATCCCCATATAGGTTTATGGCCACCTGAGGTTTTTTCGCTAAACTAGTCACTCGCCGTCGAAGCTCCCCTCGCATGCTGGAACCGACACCCCTGTACGGCGGCAACGCCGAGTTTCTCGACGCGCTCTACGAGCAATACCTTCGCGATCCTGCGAGCGTAGGCGAGCGCTGGCGGG
>JASHTN010000235.1 GCA_030040525.1 Gammaproteobacteria bacterium
TGATCCGCAGCCTCACCGATATCGGCTCGACCGTGGTCACGCAGGCGAACGGCGTGCCGGTGCTGGTGCGCGACCTGGGCCAGCTGACCTTAAGCCACCAGGAGCGCGAGGGCATTCTCGGCAAGGACCACAACCCGGACACGATCGAAGGCATCGTGCTGATGCTGAAGTACCAGAATCCGTCCGAGACCTTGAAGGGCATCCACGCCAAGGTCGCCGAGCTCAACGGCGAGCTCGCCACACAGGGCGTGCGCATCGTGCCCTACATCGACCGCGACGTGCTGGTGCAGCAGACGATCCACAAGGTCGGCCGCACCATCCTCGAGGGCATCGGCCTGGTGTTCCTGGTCCTGATCCTGTTTCTCGGCAGCGCGCGCAGCGCGCTGGTCGCCGGTGTCTCGATCCCCATGGCGCTGGTGGCGCTGTTCTCGCTCCTCAACCTGACACATGTGTCGGCGAATCTGCTGTCGCTCGGTGCGATCGACTTCGGCATCCTGGTCGACGGGGCAATCGTGGTCACGGAGGCGGTGTTGCGACGCCGCGAGGCCATGCCCACCGAGGAACTGAGTGAGAGCGAGGTCAAGGCGGCCTCGGTACAGGTGACGCGACCGATCTTCTTCGCCACGCTGATCATCATCACCGCATATTTCCCGCTGTTCTCGTTCGAGCGCGCCGAGGCGAGGCTGTTCACGCCGATGGCCTACACGATGGCGTATGCGCTGTTCGGCGCGCTGCTGACGACGCTCGCGCTGGTGCCCGGTCTCGCCTACTTCGCCTTCCGCAAGCCCGGCCGCGTCTATCGCAACCGCTGGCTGGAGTGGCTGACGGAGCGCTACGACCGGGTATTGGCTGCCTGCATCGACCAGCCGCGCATCGTCTATGGCGTCATCATCTTCGCGGTGCTCGCGGTGATCGGGCTCGGCGCCACCATCGGACGCGACTTCCTGCCGGACCTCGACGAGGGGGCGTTGTGGCTTCAGGTGCAGATGCCGACGGGGCTGTCGCTCAACAAGGCGAGCGACATGGCGAGCGACCTGAGGCGTGAGATCCTCAGATTCCCCGAGGTCTCCTACGTGGTCACCCAGACCGGCCGCAACGACGACGGCACCGACCCCTGGACGATGTCGCACATCGAGGCGCCGGTGGGCCTCACGCCTTACGACACCTGGCCGCACGCTGAGACCAAGAAGGAGTTCCTCGACAAGCTGGCGCGGATCCTGGCGCGCGATCTGCCGGAGTACTCCGTCGGCATCAGCCAGCCGATCATCGACAACGTCAACGACCTGATCGGCGGCGCGCATAGCCCGCTGGTCATCAAGGTGTACGGGGATGACCTCAAGGAGCTGCGCCGCGTGGGCCAGGAGATGGTGGACGTGCTCTATACCGTGCGCGGCACCTCCAGCGCCTCGATCTTCCAGGAACCACCGATCCCGCAGATCAACATCACCGTGGACCGGGACAAGGCGGCGCGCTTTGGGATCAACATCGCGGACATTCAGAACGTGATCCAGACGGGGGTCGGCCAGGCGCCGGTGTCCACGGTGTACGTCGGTGAGCGCGTCTACAACCTGACCGTACGCTTCATCGGCGCGAGCCGCGACTCGCCCGAGGCACTGGCCAATCTGCCGGTGCACACCTCGAGCGGCATGCAGGTGCCGCTCTCCGAGCTGGCCGAGATCCGCGCGCAGACGGGCGAGAGCACGATCACGCGCGAGAACGGTCATCGCAACATCACCATCCGCATCGACAACCGCGACCGCGCCATCAGCAGCTATCTGGCGGAAGCGCAGGCGAAGATCGCGGCCCGGGTGCATTTCGACCCGGACAAGATCAAGCTCGAATGGGGCGGTCAGTTCGAGAACGAGCGGCGGGCGCTGGCGCGGCTGGCGCTGATCCTGGGGCTCGTCATGGGACTGATGCTGATCTTCCTCACCATCGGCACCAAATCGCTGCGCCAGGCGCTGCTGATCCTGGGCGTCGTGCCGCTGGCAACGCTCGGCGGGCTCGTCTCGCTGCACCTCACCGGCGAGACCCTCAACGTCGCGACCGGCGTGGGCTTCATCGCGCTGTTCGGGGTCGCGGTCCAGAACGGCATCATCATGGTCGCGAATCTCAACCATCACCGACAGATGGGACTCGAGCTGCACGAGGCGATCATGCAGGGAGCCACCGAGCGGCTGCGCCCGGTGCTGATGACCGCCACGGTCGCAACCCTGGGGATGCTGCCGGCGGCAATCCACACTGGCGTCGGCAGCGACGTGCAGCGGGGCATCGCCACGGTGGTGGTCGGCGGGCTCGCGATCTCCACCGTGCTGACGCTCTTCGTTCTGCCCTCGATGTACCATGTGATCGAGCACTGGGCCGAGCGGCGCCACGGGGAGGCGCGATGGTCCTGAGGAAGGGATTGCGGGCCTGGACCGCGGCGTCACTCGCGGCGCTGTCCGCCTGTGCGGTCGGCCCGAATTTCAGGCGTCCGGCCGCCCCCGCAGCCGCCGATTACGGCAGCGCGCCGGTAGCCGGCACCACGGCAGCGAGCCCCGTGACCGGCGGCGACGAGCAGCGCTTCGTCGCGGGACTCGACATCCCGGGGCAGTGGTGGACGCTGTTCAAGTCGCCCAAGTTGACAGACCTGGTCGAGCAGGCGCTCAAGGCCAATCCCAACATCACCGCGGCACAGGCGGCTCTGCGCCAGGCGCAGGACCTGTACAAGGCGCAGCGCACCAGCTTCCTTCCGACGGTACAGGGCGGCTTCGATGCGACGCGGGCGAAGAACGCGATCGACACCATCGCCAACCCGACCAGCCTCCCGCAGAGCAATCCTTACTACAACCTCTATACGGCACAGCTGAGCCTCAGCTACACGCCGGATGTCTTCGGCGGCCTGCGCCGCTCGCTGGAGGCGAGCCGCGCAGGGGTCGAGGCGACGCGCTACGAGCTCATCGCGGCCTATGTCACCTTGAGCAGCAACGTGGTCACGACCGCCGTGCAGGAGGCGGCGCTGCGGGGCCAGATCGCCGCCACCGAGCGGCTCCTCGAGCTGCAACACAGGCTCACCGACACGGTCAAGGGCCAGCGGGGCATCGGTACCGCGAGCGAGCTCGACCTGCTCGCGCAGCAAGCGGCCGAGGCCCAGACTGCAGCGACGCTGCCGCCCCTGAGGAAGCAGCTCGGCCTGACGCGCGATGCCCTCACCGCGCTGCTCGGCCGGCTGCCGTCGGCGGAGCCCACGGAGACTTTCAGTCTCGAGGATCTGTCGCTGCCGCAGGAACTGCCGGTCAGCCTGCCCTCCAGGCTGGTTGAGCAGCGGCCCGACGTGCGCCAGGCCGAGGAGAACCTGCACGCCGCCTCGGCCGAAGTCGGTGTGGCGCTCGCCAACATGCTGCCGCAGTTCGAGATCAGCGCCGATGCAGGCTCGGCGGCACTCGCTACGGCGGCGCTGTTCACGCCCTACACCGGCTTCTGGGACGTGGGCGCATCGCTCACCCAGACGCTGTTCGACGCCGGCGCGCTCATCTACCGCCACCGCGCGGCCGACGACGCGCTGGACCAGGCTGCCGCGGAGTACCGCGCGGCCGTGATTCTCGGTTGCCAGAACGTCGCCGACACGCTGCGGGCGCTGCAGGCGGATGCGGAGGCTCTCAAGGCGGCTGCCGCGGCCGACCGCGCCGCCAGGGCATCGTTCGATCTCGCGGTGCAGCAGCACCAGATCGGCACGCTGAGCGTGGTCGCGCTGCTGAACGCCGAAGCAGCCTACCAGCAGGCGGAGATCGCGCTGGTGCAGGCCGGGGCCAATCGTTACGCGGATACCGCGGCGCTGTTCCAGGCGCTCGGCGGGGGCTGGTGGAATCTTCCGGGAGCGACCTTCAGATGAACGAGCTGGTGTTACGGGAAAATCAGGGGGGAGCCGCGATCCTGACGCTCAACCGTCCCGAGAAGCTGAACGCGCTGTCGAAGGCCATGATCGAGACGCTCGAGGAGCGCGTCGATGCGATCGCGCGCGAGACCAAGACGGTGGGGCTGGTGATTCTGCGCGGCGCGGGCGGCAACTTCTCCTCGGGTCACGACATGACCGAGGTGCTGAGCCAGGTCAAGGCGCACGCCAAGCCGCATCACTTCGTCGAGGTGATCGACAAGATCGCCGATCTGCCGCAGCCGGTCATCTC
>JASHTN010000236.1 GCA_030040525.1 Gammaproteobacteria bacterium
GCAGCGGAGGACGGGGCCGCCGACGCCGGCTGCGGCGCGGCAGTCGCGCCGCCGGGAAGGGCATGGGTGACTGCATCTGACTGCGGCGGCGGCGGTCGCTGCGCAGCCGGAGGCTCAGGCCGCGTGGGCGTCGAGCTGCAGGCCCCGAGCGCCGCGATGAGGCCGCAGATCACCGCGCAGCGGGCCACCCGCCCGAGCCGGCGCGCGGCCTGGGCTTTGCCCGACAGCGCCTTACTCGAGAGTCGCGACGACATCCGGCACCTGCTCGGTCTTGCCATAGCGGGCGGGCTTGAGCTCCGCGAGCGCCGCGAAGCTCTTCCTGACCCACTCGTCGTACACGCCGTCCCTGGCGCGCGCGGCGTTCAGCTCGTGCACCTTGATCGCCTGCTCCTCGAAGGGGAACACCTGCTCCTCGAGCAGCGAGTTGTACTCATCCAGCGCATCGCCCTTGAGGTTCTTCGGCCGCTCGGAATTCAGCACATCGTGGGCAAGCGTGCGGTAGAGCTCGGCCATCTCGTAAGTCGCCGCGGTGGTCACCTCGGCGACCTGGTAGTCGGCGGCGAGCCGGTAGTCATCCAGGGCCGTATCGAGCGCGCGGCGCTTCACCTCCAGGCTCTTCTTGAGCGGGGCCGTCAGGCGCACCGCGCGGAAGGCATCGCGCGCCGGCGCGGCGAGCGCCAGCTGCGCTTTGGCCGCCAGGTAATGGGTCCGGTCGGTGCGCGCCGCACCCGCGGCGCCGTCCGCCTTGATGATCTCCCGGTACCAGTAGTCGCGCCGTGCCGTGTCGCCGCCGCTTGCCGCGTAGT
Source organism: Gammaproteobacteria bacterium (assembly GCA_030040525.1). GTDB lineage: Bacteria > Pseudomonadota > Gammaproteobacteria > Steroidobacterales > Steroidobacteraceae > 13-2-20CM-66-19. The sequence goes on from JASHTN010000236.1 coordinate 807, forward strand.
CCGCGAGACGCTGCCGCGCCTCCTGCGCGTCCACCAGCGGCGACGGATTCGCGGCGACGAACTTCTCGAGCATCGCCACCGACTTGCCGGTGTTGCCGGCCTTCGCGTAGAGGTCCGCCGACTGCATCAGCGCCTCGCGCTGCACGGCGTGGTCCTCCGCGGGATTCGCGGCGATGCGCTCGAACTCGACCGCCGCCTCTCCGGGGTGGTTGCTCGCGCTGTAGGCGACCGCGAGCTTGCGGGTCACATCGGCTGAGAGGGGGCTCTGCGGATATTGCCGGCGGAAATCCTCCAGCACGCCGATGGCGCGATCCCACTGCTTGAGCGTGATGAGCTGCGCGGCGGCATCGTACTGTGCGTTGGCGACGATCTTCGACCCCGGGGCGACGCTCGCGACGCGCAGGTAGTCGGCCACCGCGCCGTCGGCATCGCCGGCTTTCTGCTTCGCCTCGCCCTGCCTGTAGACGCTCGCGGCGAGGCGCTCGGTGAGATCGGCCTGCATCTTGGCGTCGCCGCCGGCGAGCGCCCGCGCCTGCACGTAGGCCGGCTCGGCCGCCGCGTACTCGCCATCGTCGAAGTGCGACTGCGCGATGATCGTCCAGGCGATGCGCTGCTTGGCCGCGTCGACCGGCGGCTGCCGCTTGAGGAGCGACTGGGCGATGCTGATGGCGCGCAGGTGGTCCCCGGAGGCGAAGATCTCCTCGTCCGCCCGTGTCAGCACGCCGGCGCTATCGGGGTGCTCCGGGAAAGTCTGTGCGAACTTCACTCCGGCATCGGTCGCGCGCCGGTGCCAGGCGTCCTTGTCGGCGCCGGCGAGTCCCTCCTCGGCCTTCTGGTAGCAGACGAGCGCGGCGTAGGCGGCGGTGGCCGACTTGTCGTTCTGCGGATAGCCGTAGGCGGTGTGCTCGTACTCGGTGGCGGCATCGACGTAGTCGTGGCTCGAGAACAGCGCCTCGGCAAGCAGGTAGTTGGTGGCGGCGGAGTCGGAGTCCTCGGGGAAGGACTTCAGGTACGAGCGGTACCAGCGTGCGGCCTCCTGGTAATCCTCGATGCGCCCCGACTTCTGCGCGCTGGCGTGGAAGTAGGTGGCCACGTCCTTGAGGTTGACCTTCAGCTCCGCGACCACGCGCGGGTAGTCCGCGCGGCTGCGGTTCTTCCAGAACGGCGAATCGAAGTTGTAGCGCTCGACGAACTCGTGCTTGCCGTCGAGCACCAGCTGGCTGAAGCCGCCCCTGGCGTAGGCCTCGATCGCCGCGTGGGCGAGGTTCGGCGCCTGATCGGTATAGGGATCGCGCGCCACGTAGGCGCGGTAGGTGGCTGCCGCGTCCTGATAACGCTGCTTGTCGACGTACAGGTCGCCGAGCCGCTGATACAGCAGATACTCGTAGGCGCGCTGGCCGTGCGCCTGCAGATACTTCTCGAGCGAGGCCGCGCCGTCGTTGTACGAGAAGGTGATGCACATGACGCGCAGCGTGTCCTCGACCAGCTCGCGGTCGGCGCGCCTGAGACTCTCGAGCGGCACGCCGCCGCGGCCGCTGCCGGGCGTCCCGAGCTCCTGGTCGAGCACTGCGCCGAAGGACGGCAGACCGTCCTCGGCCCGCGATTCCTTGAAGAGCGACCAGCCGTGCTTGTAGAGGGCCTGCTGGTAGAAGCCGGAGTGCGGGCCGCGCGTGATCACCGCCGCGTAGGCGTGCTCGGACTCGGGGTAGCGCTTGGCGGAGAACAGCAGCTCGCCGCGGCGGAACTGCACCTCGGCGAGCTCCGGGGTGTCCGGGTAGCGCTGCACGATCTCATCGAGAGTCGCGAGCGCGGGGTCCGCCTGACCGGTGACCTCGTAGGCGCGCGCCAGCTGATAGAGCACCGCATCGTTGTGCGCATAGTCCGGGTAGACCTTGAGGAGCGTCGTGTACAGGCGGATGGCCTCCGCGCCCTGCAGGTCCGTGGCGGTCACCTCCTCCTGCATGCGCTGCATCTCGCCGGCATCGAGGTTCAGATCGCCGAGGCGGCGCATCGCCTCGGCGCGCAGCCGCGGGTCGGTATTCTGCAGCTCGAGGAAGCGGCGGTAGTTCTCCATCGCCTTGGCGACACTCGGGGTCGCGAGCGTGTCGCGATGCACCTCGACCGGGCGCGAGTTCAGATCGCCGATGGTGGCGGCCTGGCC